>NZ_JBPCSJ010000152.1:0-5367 GCF_051007235.1 Hydrogenophaga sp.
AGGCGGGGCTCTGGACTGCCATCATCGCGGGCTTCCTGATCTCGGCCCTGGGCGGTACTTCGGTGCAGATCGGTGGTCCGGCGGGCGCCTTCATCGTCATCGTCTACGGCATCGTGGAACGCTACGGCGTGGCCAACCTGCTGATCGCCACTGCCAGCGCAGGCCTCCTGCTGTTCCAGCTGGGCCTGATCCGCCTGGGCACGCTGGTGCGCTACGTGCCGGTCAGCGTGGTCATCGGCTTCACCAACGGCATCGCGGTGCTGATCGCGCTGTCTCAGGTGCGCGACTGGCTGGGGCTGGACATCGCCAAGATGCCCGGCGACTTCTTCAGCCAGATCGGCGCCATCGCCCACCACATCGGCAGCTTCAACCCCTATGCGTTCGGGCTGGGCGCCTTGTGTGTGCTGGGCCTGTTCGTCTGGCCGCGCCTGTGGGCGGTGGACTCGCAATTCCGCCGCCAGCTGGACCAGATCGACACCGTGAGCGCGCTCAAGGCCACCTCGCGCCTGCCCGCGCCGGTGGTGGCCCTGGTCACGCTGTCGCTGGCGGCCTGGGCCCTGAGCCTGCCGGTGGAAACCATCGGCACCCGCTTTGGTGGCATCCCGCAGGGCGTGCCGGCCTTCGAACTGCCCGACTTCACCTGGGCCACCGTCAAGCAGCTGGTCACGCCCACGCTCACCATCGCCTTGCTGGGCGCCATCGAATCGCTGCTGTGCGCGCGGGTGGCCGACCAGCTCAGCGACACGCCCAAGCACGACCCCAACCAGGAGCTGATGGCGCAGGGCGTGGCCAATGTTGTGGTGCCCTTCTTCGGCGGCATGCCCGCCACCGGCACCATCGCGCGCACGGTGACCAACATCCGCTCCGGCGCGGCCTCGCCGGTGGCCGGCATCGTGCACGCGCTCACGCTCGCGCTGGTGGTGCTGATCGCGGCGCCCCTGGCCGCCCACATCCCGCTGGCGGTGCTGGCCGGCGTGCTGCTGTTCGTGGCCTGGAACATGGGCGAATGGCGCGAGTTCGGCCGCCTCAAGCACTTCAGCAACCACTACCGCCTGATGATGGTGTCCACCTTCCTGGTCACCATCGTGTTCGACCTCACGGTGGCGGTCGAGCTGGGCCTGGTGCTGGCCTGCGTGCTGTTCGTGCGCCGCCAGAGCGACATCTTCCGCGCCGATCCGGTCCCTGCCGAGGGCGCCCAGCTGCGGTTCCGGCTGTACGGCTCGCTGTTCTTCGGCGCCGTGGCCAAGATCGACCCCATCGTGAGCGCGGTGCAGCAGGCTCCCACCGGCGTGGCGGTGGTGCTGGACGCCACCCAGCTGATCTCGCTGGACACCACCGGCCTGGACGCGCTGGAACAGCTGCACAAGGCGATCGAAAAACGCGGTGGCCAGCTGCGCATGGTCGGCCTGAACGAACAGCCACGCTCGCTGATGCGGCGCTCGGGCTTCGCGGCCAAGCTACACGACAGCGAGTGACCCGGACTCGGCGGCCCCGCCCCGTTAAAATCCGTGTTTTCCCTCACACGCCCTGCGCTGACCGCCATGTCCTTCTTCGCCCGCCCGCACTACGCGTCTGACGCGACGCAGTTCATCGACCAGCTCAAGACCGCCCAGCCCCAGCTGGAAGCGGAGCAACGCCAGGGCCGCGCCCTGCTGTGGGACAAAACCCTGGACCGCGAATTCCAGCGCGACGCCGAAGCCGCCCGCGTGCCGCAAGGCGCCTACGTCTACCAGACGCTGCCCGACCCGCACTGATGGTCGCTGGCCCGCGCGCGCCCGGCACCGCTGCATGAATCCCGACACCCCTGCGATCGACCAGGCCCCCGAGGGGCTGGACGCCGTGTTGCCCGCGGTGGTCGACCAGGTGGCGCTGGCGCGCCTGTACGGCGAGCCGTTGTTCTCCATGCCGCGGGACCTGTACATCCCGCCCGATGCACTGCAGGTGTTCCTGGAGGCCTTTGAAGGCCCGCTGGACCTGCTGCTGTACCTGATCCGCAAGCAGAACTTCAACATCCTCGACATCCCGATGGCGGCGGTGACGCGCCAGTACCTGAGCTACGTGGACGAGATCCGCGCCAGCAACCTGGAGCTGGCGGCCGAGTACCTGCTCATGGCGGCCATGCTGATCGAGATCAAGTCGCGCATGCTGCTGCCGCCCAAAAAGACGGCCGAGGGCGAAGAAGCCGAAGACCCGCGTGCCGAGCTGGTGCGCCGTCTGCTCGAATACGAGCAGATGAAGCTGGCCTCGCAGCGCCTGGCCGAGCTGCCGCAGTACGGCCGCGACTTCCTGCGTGCCCAGGTCTATGTGGAGCAGGCCCTGGTGCCGCGCTTCCCCGACGTGCACGTGCTGGACCTGCAAAGCGCCTGGCGCGACATCCTCAAGCGGGCCAACCTGGTCCAGCACCACAAGATCAGCCGCGAAGAACTCTCGGTGCGCGAGCACATGAGCATCGTGCTGCGCAAGCTGCAAGGCCAGCGCTTCGTCGAGTTCGGTGACCTGTTCGACCCCAGCCGCGGGTCGCAGGTGCTGGTGGTCACCTTCATCGCGATGCTGGAGCTGGCCAAGGAAACGCTGATCGAGCTGACCCAGGCTGAAGCCTTTGCCCCGATCTACGTGCGCCTGGCGTACACACCCAACTGACCATCCTGCAGCCCGGCGGGCCTTGTCTCGCGCCGCTGCCCTCACACAAAGCCCCAGCACGGTCATGAGCACCACCCACCACTTCGACGTTCTCATCATCGGCAGCGGCCTGGCCGGCCTGACCGCGGCACTCAAGCTCGCCCCCACACACCGGGTGGCGGTGATCACCAAACGCGGGCTCTCGGACGGCTCCAGCAACTGGGCGCAGGGCGGCATCGCGGCCGTGCTGGGCGAGGGCGACAGCTTCGAATCCCACGTGCAGGACACCCTGATCGCCGGTGCCGGCCTGTGCGAGCTGGAAGCCACACGTTTCACGGTCGAGAACTCGCCCGCTGCCATCGCCTGGCTGCGGGAACTGGGCGTGCCTTTTTCCACCGAGAACGGCGACCTGCACCTCACGCGCGAGGGCGGCCACAGCCACCGGCGCATCGTGCACGCCACCGACGCGACCGGTGCCGCCGTCCAGGCCACGCTCAGCAAACGCGCGCGGGCCACGCCCGGCATCACGTTCTTCGAGAACCACATGCTGGTGGACCTGATCACCGACCGCAAGCTGCCCGGCTACAAGCACAGCCCGGCCCCGGTGCGCTGCCACGGCGCCTACGTGCTGGACGTGGACCAGGACGTGGTCGAGGTGTTCCGCGCGCCGCACACCATCCTGGCCACGGGCGGCGCGGGCAAGGTTTATCTCTACACCACCAACCCCGACACCGCCACCGGCGACGGTATCGCCGCCGCCTGGCGTGCCGGCTGCCGGGTGGGCAACATGGAGTTCATCCAGTTCCACCCGACCTGCCTGTACCACCCCAATGTCAAGAACTTCCTCATCACCGAGGCGGTGCGTGGCGAGGGAGGCCAGCTCAAGCTGCCGCCGCACCTGGGTGGCCACCGTTTCATGCCCGACCACGACCCGCGCGCCGAACTGGCGCCACGCGACGTGGTGGCCCGTGCCATCGACCACGAGATGAAGAAACACGGGCTGGACTGCGTTCACCTGGACATCTCGCACCAGAGCCCCGAGTTCCTGCGCGAGCACTTCCCGAACATCCTGGCGCGCTGCGCAGAACTGGGCATCGACATCACGAAAGAACCGATCCCCGTCGTCCCGGCCGCCCACTACACCTGCGGGGGCGTGGTGACCGACCTGTCGGCCCGCACCACGCTGTCAGGCCTGTACGCCGTGGGTGAGACCAGCTACACCGGCCTGCACGGCGCCAACCGTCTGGCCAGCAACTCGCTGGTCGAGTGCATGGTGTTCGCCCAGGCTGCTGTGCGATCCATCCAGGAAACCTCGGCCCCCGGTGCGCAGGAACTTCCTGCGTGGGATGAGAGCCGCGTCACGGATGCCGACGAGCAGGTGGTGATTTCGCACAACTGGGACGAACTGCGTCGCTTCATGTGGGACTACGTTGGCATCGTGCGCACCACCAAACGCCTGGGTCGCGCAGCGCACCGTATCGCCCTGCTGCAGCGTGAAATCCAGGAGTTCTACTCGCAGTTTCACGTCACGCGCGACCTGCTGGAGCTGCGCAACCTGGTGCAGGTGGCCGACCTGATCGTGCAGTCGGCCCTGCTGCGCCAGGAAAGCCGTGGCCTGCACTACAACCGCGACTTCCCCGACCTGCTGCCCGAGGCTCGCGCGACGATCCTCGTGCCTCCTGCACGCTAAGGCTTGCGACGCGAAGCGCGCATCGGTCCCCGCGTCATCTCCAAGCACCCTTCGAAGAGCTTGGGCCTGAGATACCCCACCGCGAAGCTGGCTGGGACCTAAAACACGGGCCTATCGCATTGAAGGAAGGGTAGAAGTGCGCGCGCCCAGGGCATGAGCGCGTTACTCGGCCTGATGCGAAGAATGTGCTGCAACGCTCCGTGCGCCGATCTCGCAGCGCGAGCAGCCGCTCCCGATAACCCCATAACTTGATCAGGTATAGGTCGAATCGTCAGACCGGGATTAAGATTGATTCCGTAATGAACCACTGTTTTACTTATAAAACATATCATGTCACCTGCCCCCTACACCTCTCCTGACACGCCTGCGATCGAGTTCATCGGAGTGGACAAGTGTTTTCCGGGACGCAACGGGGCACCCGATGTGCTGGCCGCGCGCAACGTGAGTCTTTCCATCGCGCCGGGGGAAGTGGTCTCCATCATCGGGCCTTCGGGTTGCGGCAAGAGCACCCTGCTGAACATGGGAGCCGGCCTCTCAAAACACTCGGCTGGCTAGGTGAAGGTGGGTGTCGAGTTGGTGTCAGGCCCCAACATGCATGTGGCGTTCATGCTGCAGAAAGACCTGCTGATGCCCTGGCGCACCATCGCCGAGAACGTTGAATTCGGGCTGGAACTGCGCGGTGTCAAAGCCAGCGAGCGGCGCGAGATCTCGACACGTCTGCTGGCGCAGTGCCACCTCAAGGGTTTTGAGGGTCACTACCCCAACCAGCTTTCGGGCGGCATGCGTCAGCGCGCCGCCATGGCCCGCACCCTGGCGGTGGACCCGCTGGTGCTGCTGATGGACGAACCGTTCTCGGCCCTGGACGCACAGACCAAGATGATCCTGCAGCAAGACCTGGCCCGCACCGTCAAGGAGAACGGCAAGACGGTGCTGTTCATCACCCACGACCTGGCCGAAGGCGTGGCGCTGTCCGACCGCATCCTGGTCATGAGCGAGCGCCCCGGCACGATCGTCGAAGAAATCGTGGTGGACATCCCCGGGCGCGACAACCCGATGCA
>NZ_JBPCSJ010000153.1:0-12368 GCF_051007235.1 Hydrogenophaga sp.
CCAGTCGCCTTCGAGCGGTTCGACGCGGCCACCGCGGACCAGCACTTCGGCGCCAAACTCCTGCATGGCGCGCGAGCTCCACTCGCGGTAGACCTTCATCTGCGCTTCGTCGGTGACGGTCACGTCCGCAATGATGTACGCACTCATGCGAAATCGTCCTCCAGGAGCGGGTTTGTTTTGGTGACGGAATCGAGCGCAACCAGGGTTTCCAGCAAAGCCTTCATGCGACCCAACGGCACGGCGTTGGGGCCGTCCGACCAGGCTTCGGCTGGCTTGGGGTGCGTTTCCATGAACAGACCAGCCACACCGGCAGCCACGCCGGCGCGCGCCAGCACCGGCACCATCTCGCGCGCGCCGCCGCTGGCGCCGCCCAGGCCACCGGGCTTCTGCACCGAATGGGTCACGTCGAACACGACCGGCGCGCCGGACTTGCGCATCTCGGCCAGGCTGGTCATGTCGGCCACGAGGTTGTTGTAGCCAAAACTCACACCGCGTTCGCAGGCGAGGAAACGGTCTTCCGACAGGCCGGCTTCGCGAGCTGCAGTGCGGGCCTTGTCGATCACGTTCTTCATGTCCCAGGGCGCGAGGAACTGGCCCTTCTTGATGTTCACCGGCTTGCCCGACTGGGCCACGGCACGGCTGAAATCGGTCTGGCGGCACAGGAAGGCCGGCGTCTGCAGCACGTCCACCACGCTGGCGACCTCGGCCACCTGTGATTCGTCGTGCACGTCGGTCAGGATGGGCAGTTGCAGCTGTTTGCGAACCTCTTCCAGGATCTTCAGACCGGCGTCCAGACCGACACCGCGTTTGGTGGTGCCTGAGGACCGGTTGGCCTTGTCGAATGACCCCTTGTAGATCAGCGGAATGCCCAACGATGTGCAGGCTTCCTTGAGCTGGCCGGCCACGTCCAGCGACATCTGCAGACCTTCGATCGAGCAGGTGCCGGCGATCAGGAAAAACCGTTTGTCCAGGCCGACGTCGAATCCGCAGAGTTGCATGGCGGGCTCCGGTCAGGCCTTGGCGGCCTTCTGGTGTTCCACCGCCGCCTTGACGAAGGCGTTGAACAGCGGGTGGCCCGCCCAGGGGGTGGACTTGAACTCGGGGTGGAACTGCACGCCGATGTACCAGGGGTGTACCGCCTTGGGCAGCTCGACGATTTCAGTCAACTGCTCGCGTTGGGTCAGCGCCGAGATCACCAGGCCGGCCTTGCGCAGCTGGTCCAGGTAGTTGACGTTGGCTTCGTAGCGGTGGCGGTGGCGCTCGGTCACCACATCACCATAGATGCTGTGCGCCAGCGTGCCGGGGGCCACGTCGGAGCTTTGTGCGCCGAGGCGCATGGTGCCGCCCAGGTCTGAGCTGGCGTCGCGCTTCTGGATGCTGCCGTCGGCGTCCTTACACTCTTCGATCAGCGCGATCACCGGGTGCTTGCAGGCTGCGTCGAACTCGGTGCTGTTGGCACCTTCGAGGCCGGCCACGTGGCGCGCGTATTCGATGGTCGCTACCTGCATGCCCAGGCAGATGCCCAGGTAGGGCAGCTTGTGTTCGCGGGCGAAGCGGGCCGTGGCGATCTTGCCTTCCACACCGCGCTGGCCGAAGCCGCCGGGCACCAGGATGGCGTCGTATTGCTTGAGCTTGGCGCTCACGTCCACGCCTTCCATGGTCTCGGAGTCCACGTGGTCGATGGTGACCTTGACGTGGTTGCGCATGCCGGCGTGGCGCAGCGCTTCGTTGACCGACTTGTAGCTGTCCGACAGGTCGACGTACTTGCCGACCATGGCGATCTTGACTTCGCCCTGCGGGTGCTCGGTTTCGTAGACCAGATCGTCCCAGCGCTTGAGGCTGGTGGGCGGCGTGTTCAGGCGCAGCTTGTCGCAGATCAGGCCGTCCAGGCCCTGTTCGTGCAGCATGCGCGGCACCTTGTAGATGGTGTCCACGTCCCACATGCTGATCACGCCCCACTCGGGCACGTTGGTGAACAGCGAAATCTTGGCGCGTTCCTCTTCGGGAATGCGGCGGTCGGCGCGGCAGAGCAGGGCGTCGGCCGAGATGCCGATCTCGCGCAGTTTCTGCACCGTGTGCTGGGTCGGCTTGGTCTTGAGTTCGCCGGCCGCGGCGATCCACGGCAGGTAGGTCAGGTGCACGAAGGCCGAGTTGTTCGGGCCCATGCGCAGGCTCATCTGGCGCACGGCTTCGAGGAAGGGCAGCGACTCGATGTCACCGACCGTGCCACCGATTTCGACGATGGCCACGTCCACCGCGTCGGGCGTGCCGATGCCGGCGCCGCGCTTGATGAATTCTTGGATTTCGTTGGTGACGTGCGGGATGACCTGCACCGTCTTGCCGAGGTAGTCACCGCGGCGTTCCTTCTCCAGCACCGACTGGTAAATCTTGCCGGTGGTGAAGTTGTTGGTCTTCTTCATGCGCGTTTCGATGAAACGCTCATAGTGACCCAGGTCCAGGTCGGTTTCGGCGCCGTCGTCGGTGACGAACACCTCGCCGTGCTGGAAGGGCGACATGGTGCCCGGGTCCACGTTGATGTACGGGTCGAGCTTGATGAGGGTGACTTTGAGGCCGCGCGATTCGAGGATCGCGGCCAGGGAAGCAGAAGCAATGCCCTTGCCGAGGGAGGACACCACACCGCCGGTGACGAACACAAATTTGGTCATGTCTCGGGCGAGCCAGGCGCTCGCAGGAGGTGGAAATGGCGATTATAAAGGGCGCCCCTGTCCGGCCCGGGACCTGGCCTGCTCCGCCGGGCGGGCGAAAAGCGTTCGAACTGCTACATTGCCGCCCATGAACGATCTCGCTGGAAAACACGTCGTCCTGGGACTCTCAGGTGGCATCGCCTGCTACAAGGCAGCCGAACTGTGCCGGGCCCTGATCAAGGAAGGCGCCACCGTGCAGGTGGTCATGACCGAGGCGGCCGAGCAGTTCATCACTCCGGTGACGATGCAGGCGCTGTCGGGCCGGCCGGTGTTCACCTCGCAGTGGGATTCGCGCACCTCGGGCGGCGTGGACAACAACATGGCCCACATCAACCTCAGCCGCGAGGCCGATGCCATTCTGGTGGCGCCGGCCAGTGCCGACTTCATGGCCAAGCTGCTGCACGGCCGGGCCGACGACCTGCTGAGCCTGATGTGCCTGGCCCGTCCGCTGGACAAGGTGCCGCTGATCCTGGCGCCGGCCATGAACCGCGAGATGTGGGCCCACCCCGCCACCCAGCGCAACGTGACCCAGCTGCGTGCCGATGGCACCACCGTGCTGGACGTGGGCGTGGGTGAGCAGGCCTGCGGTGAAACCGGCGACGGCCGCATGCTCGAACCCGACGAACTGCTCTACGAACTGGTGCGCTTCTTCACGCCCAAGCGGCTGGCGGGGCAGCACGTGGTGGTGAGCGCCGGACCGACGTTCGAAGCCATCGACCCGGTGCGTGGCCTGACCAACCTGTCCAGCGGCAAGATGGGTTTTGCCATCGCGCGCGCGGCGCACGAGGCCGGCGCGCATGTGACCCTGGTGGCCGGGCCGGTGAGCCTGCCCACGCCGCGCGGCGTGGGGCGTGTCAACGTGAAGTCGGCGCTGAACATGCAGAAGACGCTGAACGTGCTGGCGCAGAACGCCACCGTGTTCGTGTCGGCCGCGGCGGTGGCCGACTGGCGACCGGCGGTGGCCGCCGACCAGAAGATTAAAAAAGACGGGTCGGGCGCCGTGCCGACCCTGTCGTTCGTCGAGAACCCGGACATCCTGGCCGGTATCGCCGCCACGCCGCGGGCCGCCAGCCGCCAGCTGTATTGCGTGGGGTTTGCGGCCGAGAGCCAGGACCTGCTGGCCAACGCCCACGCCAAGCGCGAGCGCAAGGGTGTGCCGCTGCTGGTGGGCAACATCGGGCCCGACACCTTCGGGCAGGACGACAACGCGCTGCTGCTGATCGACGAGCAGGGCAGCACCGAACTGCCGCGCGCGTCCAAGCTGGCGCTGGCACGGCAGCTGGTGGCCGAGATCGCGCGACGCTTGTCGGCTGGCTGACCCTCGCGCCGGCTTGCGGCGCCCAGTGGGCGAGGCGTATCATTTGATAAGCGATTGCTTATTATTGATTCGCGCGATCAGGAGACACGCATGACACGGCCCCGCCACACGTCCCCCCTTTCCGTTTCGACGGGCCGCCGCGCCTGGCTGCGCATGGCCAGTGGCGTGGGGCTGGGGGCGGCGGGCCTGGCGCTGGTGCCCGAGGTGCGCCTGTTCGCCCAGCAGGTGCAGGACTTCATCGAGGGTCCGCCAGTGCCCGATGTGAAGCCCGAGCAACTCTCGCCGCACGTCTGGATGGTGTACGCCAAGGAAGGTTTTGCGACCGCCGAGAACCAGGGGCTCATGGACAGCATCATCTTCGTGATCACTCAAAAGGGCGTGGTGGTGCTGGACAGTGGCGCCTCGCTGCAGATCGGGCAGATGGCGATCCGCATGATCAAGACCGTGACGCGCCAGCCGGTGATCGCGGTCTTCAACAGCCACTACCACGGTGACCACTGGCTGGGCAACCACGCCTTTGTCGAGGCCTTTGGCAAGGACCTGCCCATCCACGCGCTGGCCCACACGCGCGAGCAGATCGCCGGCCACGAAGGCAACCTCTGGCGCAGCCTGATGGAGCGCTGGACCAACCAGGCCACGCTGGGCACCCAGGTGGTGGCGCCCAACACCACGGTGGAGCATGGCCAGGTGTTCGACTACGGTGATGTGCAGATCAAGCTGCACCACTACGGCCGGGCGCACACGCCGTCGGATCTGTGTTTCGAGGTCGTGCAGGACAAGCTCACCTACGTCGGCGACATCGCCATGGCCAACCGCATTGCCAATATCGACGACGGGTCGTATCCAGGCACTTTCAAGTACTACGACGCGCTCCAAAAAGCCGCAGGTGACCAGCTCTGGGTGCCGGGCCACGGCCGCGGCAGCAAGGACCTGCTCGACACCTACGGCCGTTTCATGAAGGGCATCTGGGAGCCCTGCGTGCAGGCGGTCAAGGACGGTATTCCGCTCGACGGCGCCAAGGCACTGGTGCTGAAAGACCCGCGCGTGGCCAGCCGCGCCCGGACCATGGACGGCTTCGACAGCAACATCGGCAAGTACACCAGCCTGGCCTACCTCGAGGCCGAGAAGGAAGCTTTCTAAGCCTGGGTCGGATCGGATGCGCGACCCCTCAGGGGTGCGACGCCAGCAGAGCCGCCAAGAAAGCCTCCAAGCGTCTTTGACAGGGTTCATCGCCACTGGAACATGGTGCACATCGTCAGCGCCAAGGTCTCGGTCCAGAACGCGGTGGAACCGGCTCCGCCGGGCCAAACGCGTTGCCCCTTAAGGGGCGGAGCGGCCACATGAAGTGGGCAAGCGACGGGGGTGGATCCGCTACCTCCACCAGGGCAGCAGCCGCTTCATGGCGGCCACCTCGCCGGGATGGTCCGGCTGGTAGCCGGGGAGGGCCTGCAACTGCTGTTGCCAGCGCGCGCTGCGCAGCAGGGTCAGCAGGCTTTGCACCGCGGGCAACTCCAGCGCCGATTTCAGGCACACCAGCAGGTAGCGTTCCTCGGTCAGGGGCACGAAGCCCAGGCCCTGCCGCTGGGCCGCGTATTCGGTGCCCAGGCCCACGTCGGCCTCGCCGCTGCCCACGGCCTGGGCCACCGCCGCGTGCGAACTTTCCTCGCGCTCGAAGCCCAGCAGGTCTTCCGCGACGATGGCGTGCTGCACCAGCAACTCTTCCAGCAACAGCCGCGTGCCCGTGCCGATGGCGCGGTTGACAAAACGGGCCTGCAACCGGGCCACGTCGCGCAGCGTGTGCAGCCGCAGCGGATTGCCAGGGGCGACCATCAGGCCCTGCGCGCGGCGGGCAAAACCGATGATCTTGTGTGTGCCCGGCTTGAGCAGCGGCCGGTAGGTCCGCGCGGTGCGGCTGTCAGCGTCGGCAAAGGGCTGTGTGTGAAAGCCCGCCAGCAGGCAGCGCCCTTCGTTCAGAGCGCGGATCGCGTCCACGCTGCCGGTGAAGCGGATGTCCAGGTGCAGGTTCGGGTGGCCGTCGCCGTGCGCGGCCAGGTCTTGCAGCGCCGCCAGCGCGTGGTCGTGGCTGGCGTAGAGGGTGAGCAGTTCGCTGGGCGCTTGATCGTCATCGAACGCCATGGAAAACGCACGCTCCAGCTCGGCGCGCAGGTGCTCCGCTTGCGGCCCCAGCCGCGCCTGCGCGAGGCGTTCGGCCATCAGCAGCCGCTGGCCAAAGGGGGACAACAGGGCCGCCTGGCCACGCTCCCACACCAGCAGTTCGCGGCCCAGCTGGGCTTCCCAATCCTTGAGCTGGCCCCAGACGTGCCGGTACGACAGGCCCAGCTGCCGGGCCGCCGCCGAAATGGAGCCGCGTTCGTGCACCGCGTGCAGCACGTCCATCATGGGGTTGCTCAGCAGCGGTGCGCCCGTGCTGCGCGCAGGGCGCTCGGCGGCCAGGGAGTAGGACATCGCGATGCGTCTCATGGCCCGCAAGTGTGCACCAGCCCTCTGTTATGCAAAGTCTTGCTTATGTTGTGTTGTGCATACCGCGTTGCCACGTACTCACAGGGTCTGCCGCTGCCCGTATGCTGCGGCGCAAGATATGAACAGTTTTTCCGATAGCGTGACCACCGCACTGGGGCTGGTGGTTTCGGGTGATCCGGCCCTCTGGGCCATCGTTTCGCGGTCGCTGGCCGTCAGTGCCACGGCCTGCGCGCTGGCCTGCGCCCTGGGCTTGTTGCTGGGGGCCTGGCTGGCGGTGGCTCGTTTTCCGGGGCGCTCGGCGGTGCTGACGCTGCTCAACACCTTCCTGGCCATTCCGTCCGTCGTGGTGGGCCTGGTCATTTATCTGCTGCTGTCCCGTTCGGGGCCGCTGGGTTTTCTGGGCTGGCTGTTCAGCTTCCAGGCCATGGTGCTGGCGCAGGCCATTCTGGTGCTGCCGCTGGTGACCGCGCTCACGCGCCAGGTGGTGGAGGACAGCGACCGCGAGCACGGCGAACAGCTCAGCTCGCTGGGCGCCGGGCGCGCGATGCGCAGCCTGCTCATGGCCTGGGACGAGCGCTACGCACTGCTCACGGTGCTGATCACCGCCTTTGGCCGTGCCGTGTCGGAAGTGGGCGCGGTGATGATCGTGGGCGGCAACATCGACGGGTTCACCCGAGTGATGACCACCGCCATCGCGCTTGAAACCAGCAAGGGCGACCTGCCGCTGGCGCTGGGTCTGGGCCTGGTGCTGCTGGGCGTGGTGCTGCTGCTCAACAGCGTGGTGGCGCTGCTGCGCCGCTGGCGCGAACGCCTGGACGGCGGCGACCTGCGGATGGCCACCACATGAGGGCCGAACCCGTGTCTTATGGTCCAGGTGGGCAAACCACCCTGCACGCCCCCACGGTGCTCGCGCTGCAGGGCGTGACCGTGAGCCTCGGGCCGGCGGCCCAGGTCGAGGCGCTGCGCGGCATTTCGCTGGCCATCCACGCTGGCGAGCGTGTGGCGCTGGTCGGTCCCAACGGTTGTGGCAAAAGCACCTTGCTGCGCACATTGCACGGCCTGTTGCCCATCGCCGCCGGCGAACGCTCGGTGCCGCAGGCTTCGCGCATCGCCATGTTGTTCCAGCGCCCGCACATGCTGCGCATGTCGGTGCGGCGCAACCTGCAACTGGGCCTGTGGCTCAGCGGTGTGCCCTGGGCGCAAACGCAGGCGCGCGCCCGGCAGGCGCTGGACCGGGTGCAGCTCGCGCACCTGGCCGATCGCAACGGCCGTGCCCTGTCGGGCGGGCAGCAGCAACGCGTGGCGCTGGCGCGAGCCTGGGCCTTGCAGCCCGATGTGTGGCTGCTCGACGAACCCACCGCAAGCCTGGACCCGCACGCCAAGCGCGACGTTGAGGCGCTGATCGCCGACTTCGGCGACGAGGTGCCGGCGCCTGGCCGCCTGCCGCCCACGCTGGTGTTCGCCAGCCACAACCTCTGCCAGGTCAAACGCCTGGCCAGCCGCGTGATTTACCTGGAGCAAGGCCGCCTGCTCGCCGACCTGCCGGTGAGCGCGTTTTTCAACCACACCTTCCTGGAGGCGCATTGCCCCCAGGCCCATCTGTTCGTCAAAGGAGAAACCACATGAAATCGTTCACCGCATCCCGTCGCACCCTTGTGCAACTGCTCGCCGCCGCCGGCCTCGTGTCGGCCGGGCTGCTGGGCGCCGGCGCCGCGCTGGCCCAGAGCAGCATCGTCGTGGCGTCGACCACCTCCACCGAGCAATCCGGTCTGTTTGGCCACATCCTCCCGGCCTTCAAGCAGGCCAGCGGCATCGACGTGAAAGTGGTCGCGCTGGGCACCGGCCAGGCCATCGACATGGCGCGCCGCGGCGACGCCGACGTGCTCTTCGTGCACGACAAGGTTGCCGAAGAGAAGTTCGTCGCCGACGGCTTCTCCGCCAAGCGCCAGGAGGTCATGTACAACGACTTCGTGCTGATCGGCCCCAAGGCCGATCCGGCCGGGACCAAGGGCAACGACATCGTTGCGGCGCTCAAGAAGCTGGCCACGGCCAACGCGGCCTTCGTCTCGCGTGGCGACAAGAGCGGCACGCACGCGGCCGAGCTGCGCTTCTGGAAGATGACCGACACCGACGCCAACAAGGGCTCGGGCTACAAGGAATGCGGCTGCGGCATGGGCCCTGCGCTGAACATTGCCGCCTCCAGCGGCGCCTACGTGCTGGCCGACCGCGGCACCTGGCTGAACTTCAAGAACCGCGCCGATCTGGCGGTGCTGGTCGAAGGCGACAAGCGCCTGTTCAACCAGTACGGCGTGATGCTGGTCAGCGCCGCCAAGCACCCGCAGGTGAAGACGGCCGAGGGCCAGAAGTTCGTGGACTGGGTGACCGGCGCCGCGGGCCAGAAGGCCATCGCCGACTACAAGATCGGCGGCGAACAGCTGTTCTTCCCGAACGCGACGAAATGAGATTCGCCGCTCTGACGTTGACGGCAGTGCTGGCCGGTTGTGCCACGCAGACCCCCACTCCTGATCCGGTGGTGGTCTACGCCGCGGGCAGCCTGCGCGACGCGCTGACCGAGGTCGCCCGCGACCACGAAGCGCGCAGCGGGCAGAAGGTGGCGCTCACCTTCGGGCCGTCCGGCCTGCTGCGCGAGCGCATCGAAAAAGGCGAGGGCGCCCAGGTGTTCGCGTCGGCCGACACCCAGCATCCGCAGCGCCTGGCCGAGGGCGGTGGCTGGGCGGCGCAGACCGTGTTCGTGCGCAACAGCCTGTGCGCGCTGGTGCAACCCGGCCTGCCGGTGAACACGGCGAACCTGCTGGACAACCTGCTGCGCGCCGACCTGAAGCTGGGCATGTCCACGCCCAAGGCCGACCCGTCGGGCGACTACGCGCTGGCGCTGTTCCAGAAGGCCGAGGCGGTGCGCGCCGGCAGCCAGGCGGTGCTCAACGCCAAGGCCCTGCAGCTCACGGGCGGCCCAACGTCGCCCGCCGCGCCCGCCGGGCGCAACGCCTACGCGTGGGTGATGGAGCAGGGCAAAGCCGATGTGTTCCTGACCTACTGCACCAACGCGGTCGCGGCGCAGAAAGAGCGCAGTGGCCTGCAGGTGGTGCAGCTGCCGGCCGCGCTGCAGGTGGGCGCGGCCTACGGGCTGACGGTGCGCCAGGGTGCCCCGGCACCCGCCGCAGCGTTTGCCAAGGCCCTGGTGGCCGAACCGGCCCAGGCCATCCTGGCCCGACACGGCTTCGGCCGTCCCTGAGCGGTGCCCGTTCCCCGCATCCGCGCGGCCTCGTCCGCGTGGGTGCTGCTGGGGCAGGTCAGCGCACCATCGCCACACCCTTGATCTGGGCGTAGACCGCCAGACCGGGCGCGATGCCCAGCCGGTGGCACGACAGCCGGCTGATGCGCGAGAGCAGGCGCGCACCTGTACCGTCCGGTCCCAGGCGCAGGCTCACCAGCACCTGGCCGGGCACGGCTTCCTGCACGTCCATCACCCGCGCCGGCAGCACGTTGAGCACGCTGGTCTGCGCGGGCTGCTGCAACGACAGGCTCACGTCCCGGGCCTGGATCGACAGGCGCGCCGCCGTGCCTTGGCGCGGCACACCCTGGCGCGGCTGCGGCAGCAGCAGGTGGCCGCCGTCGATGTCGTACACCGCCAGCAGGTCGCTGGGGGAAAAACCGCTGCAATGTCCCACCAGCACCGACACCGCGCCATCGCCCTGGGCCAGGGGCAGGTCGGCGCGCGTCAGCATGTCGGTCAGCGGGCCTTCGGCCTGCACGCGGCCCTGGTCCAGCAGCACCACGTGGTCGGCCAGCCGTGCCACCTCGTCCAGCGAATGGGTGACGTAGACCACTGGCACGTCCAGCGCCTCGTGCAACTGCTCCAGCCACGGCAATATTTCGGCCTTGCGCGCAGCGTCCAGCGCGGCCAGCGGCTCGTCCATCAGCAGCAGCTGCGGGCTGGTGGCCAGGGCGCGGGCGATGGCCACCCGCTGGCGTTCTCCGCCCGAGAGCTGGTGCGGCCACCGCTGCAGCAGGTGGCCAATGCCCAGCAGCTCCAGCCCGTGGCGCCAGTCGTGCCGGCGCTGTGCGGCGGGCGTGCGGTCGAAGCCGAAGCGCAGATTGCCCTCCACCGTCAGGTGGTCGAACAGGCTGGCCTCCTGGAACACGTAGCCGAGCGCCCGCCGGTGCGTGGGCACGAAGACGCTGCGCGCACTGTCCAGCCAGGTCTCGGCGCCCACCCGCACCTGGCCGCGCGCCGCGCGCTCCAGCCCGGCCAGCACGCGCAGGCAGGTGGTCTTGCCGCTGCCCGACGGCCCGAACAGCGCGGTGATGCCGTGGCCGGGCAGGTTCACGTCCACGTCCAGCGCGAAGCCGCCCCTGTCCAGCCGGGCGTTCAGCTTCAGCGCGGCAAGGTTCATCCGATTCGGCGCCGGGCCGCCCCCAGTCGAATCAGCCCCAGGACCCGGTAACGACCGGGGCCCTTCCCGTTCATGGGGCATCGACCCGCGCAGCGGTGGAGCGTGAGGGCTCATGTCTGCCCCCGGCGCGCGTGCCGCGCGTTGTAGAACTGCAGTGCCATCAGCACTGCGAAGGCAAACACCAGCATCACCGCCGCCAGGCGGTGCGCGTCGGCGTATTCCAGCGCTTCCACGTGGTCGAAGATCTGCACCGACACCACCCGCGTCTCGCCCGGGATGTTGCCGCCCACCATGAGCACCACGCCGAACTCGCCCACCGTGTGCGCAAAACTCATGATGCTGCCGGTGACGATGCCGTGCCGGCACAGCGGCAGCACCACCTTGAAAAACGTGTCCAGCGGCGAAGCGCGCAGGCTGGCCGCCACCTCCAGCGGCCGCTCACCCAGCGCCTGCATGCTGTTCAGGAGGGGCTGCACCATGAAGGGCAGCGAATAGAACACCGAAGCCACCACCAGCCCGGTGAAGGTGAAGGGCAGGGTGGGCAAACCCATGGACACCATCCACGACCCGACTGGCCCGTTGGGCCCCAGCCCCACCAGCAGGTAAAAGCCCAGCACCGACGGCGGCAGCACCAGCGGCAGCGCCACCAGCGCCCCTACCGGCTTGGCCAGCCAGCCGCGCGAACGCGCCAGCCACCAGGCCAGCGGCGTGCCCAGCAGCAACAGGATCAGCGTGGTCAGCGTGGCGACCTGAGCGGTCAGCCACAGCGCTTGCCAGTTATCGGGAGTCAGAAGCATGGGCCAGCAGTGTTTGCGTCAGGAACGCGGTGGGACCGGCTTTGCCGGACCACTCGCGTTGCCCCCTGGAGGGGGTGACGCGAAGCGGCGCGGGGGTGTTTCACGTCCTCGCGGGGGTGGGTCAAATCTCATAGCCGTAGGAGCGGATCAGGTCCTTGATGTTCGGGCTCTGCAGCAGCTTGAGCAGCGCCTGCGCTGCCTCGTTGCCCGCGCCCCTTTTCAGCAGCACAGCATCCTGGCGGATCGGGTCGTGGCTGGCTTGCGGCACCACCCACATCGAACCTTCCTTGAGCTTGCCGCCGTCGAGCACCTGCGACATGGCCACAAAGCCCACATCGGCGTTGGCCGTCTTCACGAAGTTGAAGGTCTGGCCAATGCTTTCGCCCTGCACCAGCTTCGGGCTCAGGGCGTTGGTCAGACCCAGCCGGTTGAGCACCTGCACCGCGGCGGCGCCATAGGGCGCGGTCTTGGGGTTGGCGTAGGCCACCTTGCCCAGGTCGGGCGCCTTGAGCACCGCACCCTGGCCGTCCACCCGGCCTGGCTTGACCGACCACAGCACCAGCTGGCCCGTGGCGTAGGTGAAGCGCGTGCCCGGCTGGGCCAGGCCGTCCTTTTCCAGCATCTCGGGGCGCTCGTTGTCGGCCGAGAGGAA
>NZ_JBPCSJ010000154.1:0-1353 GCF_051007235.1 Hydrogenophaga sp.
CACATCCCGACCGGCATCGTCGTGCAGTGCCAGGACGGCCGCAGCCAGCACAGCAACCGCGACGTGGCCTGGCAGCGCCTGCGCTCGCGCCTGTACGACCACGAGATGCGCAAACGCATGGAAGAGCAGCAAAAGCTGGAAGACACCAAGACCGACGTGGGCTGGGGTCACCAGATCCGCAGCTACGTGCTGGACAACAGCCGCATCAAGGACCTGCGCACCAACGTCGAAATCTCGTCCACCCAGAAGGTGCTCGACGGCGATCTCGACCCGTTCATCGAAGCCTCGCTCAAGCAAGGCGTCTAGTCATGCTGCCCCCACGCTCCGCCGCTTTGCGGGTCGCTGCCCCCCAAGGGGGCTACACCGCCTTGGGGCGGCCCGGCGGCGGCGTTTTCACTTCAAGGAATTTGCATGTCTGCTATGCGTGAAGGCCCCACCACCGTGGTGCGCCGCGAGGACTACACCGCGCCCGCCTACTGGATCGACACCGTCGATCTGAGCTTCGACCTCGACCCGGCCAAGACCCGTGTGCTCAACCGCATGCGCCTGCGCCGCAACCCGGACGTGCCGGCCCAGGCACTGCGCCTGGACGGCGAAGACCTGAACCTGGCCCGCGTGCTGGTCAACGGCGGCGGCTGCTCGTTCAAGATGGACGGCCAGACCCTGGTGCTGGAGAACCTGCCGGAAGGCGCCGAGCCCTTCGACCTGGAAATCTTCACCACCTGCGTGCCCGAGAAGAACACCCAGCTCATGGGCCTGTACGTGAGCCAGGGCACCTTCTTCACGCAATGCGAGGCTGAAGGTTTCCGCCGCATCACCTATTTCCTGGACCGTCCGGACGTGATGGCCAGCTACAGCGTCACGCTGCGCGCCGACAAGGCCAAGTACCCGGTGCTGCTGTCCAACGGCAACCTGGTCGATCAGGGTGAACTGGAGGGCGGCCGCCACTTCGCCAAGTGGGTCGACCCGCACAAGAAGCCGTGTTACCTGTTCGCCCTGGTGGCCGGCCAGCTGGTGGCGCGCGAGCAGCGCATCGTCGCCCGCAATGGCAAGGAACACCTGCTGCAGGTCTATGTGCGCCCCGGCGACATGGACAAGACCGAACACGCCATGAACTCGCTGATCCACAGCGTGATCTGGGACGAAGCCCGCTTCGGCCTGCCGCTGGATCTGGAGCGCTTCATGATCGTCGCCACCAGCGACTTCAACATGGGCGCGATGGAGAACAAGGGCCTGAACATCTTCAACACCAAGTACGTGCTGGCCAGCCCCGCCACCGCGACCGACACCGACTTCGCCAACATCGAATCGGTGGTCGGTCACGAGTACTTCCACAACTGGACAGGCAACCGC
>NZ_JBPCSJ010000155.1:0-4818 GCF_051007235.1 Hydrogenophaga sp.
TTCGGTCACCGCGGGATCGGTCGCGGTCCGGATCTTGTCTTCCAGGATGCGGGCCCGGTCGATGATGCGCGCCAGCCGCCCGGCCACGGCGCTGATCATGCCGGCCACGGCGGTGAGGAAGAACACCGGCGCCACCGCCAGCTGCACGCTGTGGGTGACGGCGTCGACGTCGAGCGGCAAGGGCATCGCTGCGGCCTCAGAGGCTGGGAGGGCGTTGGGCGTGCCCGAAAGGGCGCCCCAAAGCGCCACCGGCAAGGCGCAAAGCACAGCCGTAGCCCGTGCTACGGCGCGCATTTGCAACACCGCTGGCGGTGTTTTGGGGTATCAAGGCGGGCATGACCGATTCCCTCGCAGTCTCTCAGCCCAGCATGCGGGTGAGCGCTTCCTGGTACTTGGCGGAGGTCTTCTCGATCACCTCACGCGGCAGGCGCGGCGCGGGCGGCGCCTTGTCCCAGGGCTGGCCGTTGACCTTGGCGGTTTCCAGCCAGTCGCGCAGGAACTGTTTGTCGTAGCTGGGCGGGTTGCTGCCCACGGTGTACTGGTCGGCCGGCCAGTAGCGCGAGGAATCGGGTGTGAGCACCTCGTCCATCAGCACCACGGTGCCGTGCTTGTCCAGGCCGAACTCGAACTTGGTGTCCGCGATGATGATGCCCTTCTTCAGGGCGATCTCGGCCGCCGCCTTGTACAGCGCGATGGCTTTGTCGCGGATCTGCGCGGCGATGTCGGCGCCGACCATGGCCACGGTCTGCTCGTAGGTGATGTTCTCGTCGTGCTCGCCCATCTCGGCCTTGGCCGCCGGGGTGTAGATCGGCTCGGGCAGCTGGGACGCGTTCTGCAGGCCTTCGGGCAGCTTCACGCCGCAGACCGAGCGGCTTTCCTGGTATTCCTTCCAGCCACTGCCGGCCAGATAGCCGCGCACCACGGCCTCGACCGGGATCGGCTTGAGGCGCTGCACCAGCATCGAGCGACCGGTGACCTGGGGCGCCTCTTCGGCCGACACCACGCTCTCGGGCGCGTCGCCGGTCAGGTGGATGGGGCAGATGTTCAGGCCCTTGGGGCCGAGCTGGTCGAACCAGAACAGGCTCAGTTTCGTGAGCAGCGCGCCCTTGCCGGGAATCGGCTCGCCCATGATCACGTCGAAGGCGCTGATGCGGTCCGAGGCCACCATCAGGATGCGGTCGTCGCCCACGGCGTAGTTGTCACGCACCTTGCCGCGCGCGAGCAGCGGCAGGGACTTGAGGGCGGAGGTGTGCAGGGCGGTGGTCATGATCGGTCGCGGGGAAAGTGACAGCCAAGAAAAAAGCCCGGTGACCGAACAGTCAGCGGGCTCCGTACCATTCCGGCGGATTATCGCAGGTCAGGCCTGAGGCAAACCAGCCAGGAATGCACGGCGGGCCTTGTAGGTCTGCCGCAGTCCGTCCAACCATTCGCGTGCCGGCTCAGACCGCATCCGGCCAGAGATCTCCCGCACCAGCGCCAGTTCGTTGTGGTACGGACTCTTGGCCTGCGCCATCCAGACATCGAACACCCGCTGCAGCAGCCACACCGCCGTGTGCTGCTCGGTCAACGGCAGCGCATGGGCGAGTCGGTACAGCGTGCGCGGATCGCAGCGGTTGGGTGGCTGCACCAGGTCCAACGCCTCCTGCCAGCGGCCTTCGGCGAGCCACCAGGACACGCGCTGACTCACCAGCCGCTCCTTGCTCGGACGCTTGGGCAACCCCACCCGTTCGGGCGGTAGCAGCACCATTTGCATCTCACGCTCTGCCGCCCAGGTCATGAGTTCCTCCCGGTAGGTGGCGCGGTCCTTTCCGGCACGTTCGGCCGCCTTCAGGCAAGCCAGGTAGCACTCATCGTTGGGGTGTTTCTGCAACTGCCGCCGCCGGATCACCAGCGCCTCGTCGTCCCAACCGTCGCGTTCGTAGGCACGCAACAAAACCTCTTCGACCCGACCATCGTCGGGAAACAGCTTGTGGGCATGCGCGGCCCATTGCATGGCTTCGCGCAGCCAGCCCTGGGTTTCGCACAGCACGACCGCCTCCACCCACTCATGCTCCGAAGCGGCGCTGGCCGTCATGGCCGCCAGCAGCGCGCGCGGATCGTCCTGCAATCGAAGCGCGCGCAGATACCGGTCCCGCAGGCGGCTGCGCTCCCAGTCGATGGTTGCACGCTGACCCGCAAGGCCCCGCCGGCCAGCCGGCGCACTCGCCCCCTCCTGGTGGGCTTGCATCCAGCGCTGCCATGCCTCGGTCGCCTTCGCCACATACGCCGCCTGCGCCACCGGCCCGGCCTGAGCCAGCACCTCCATTTCGCTCCACAGCCCGAACGGATCAGCCGCCATCAGGTCGAACCAGCGCGTCAGCCAGCTCGCCGGGGGCTGCGCCGCCTGCACCGCGTCGGCATACAGCGCCATCACCTCCCCGACCAGATCGCCGATCTCACCACCCGAATCGTCCGCGTACTCCATCACCTTGTAGAGGCGGCGCAGGCTGTGGTCGCACAGATCGATGCACACCGTGGGGTTCTTCTGCAGCCAGGGTCGCAACCAATCCAGCAGCAGCCCTCTGCGGCGCGCGTACTCAGCCGATTCCCGCCAGTCCAGATAGTCGCGCCGGTCGCGCAGCAACTCGGTGATGGCGGTCTGCAGCGCCTTGGGGTCGTCGCCCGCCTGCGACTGCGCGGCCCACGCCTTCAAGGCGGCCATCAGTTTGCGGTCGCCTTGTGCCCAATCCCAGAGACGCGCGGAGAGTGCTTCGGGGGGTTGTGCTTTGAGAAAAGCCAGCAGATCGGTGGCCTTGCGCGCCTGGGTCTTGGCGCGCTTGCTGGCCGGGCTTTCGGCAGACGCCGAATCGCCTCCGGTCGGAGGCTCCCCTGACACGACACCACGCAACACCAGCGACAGCGCCACCTGGTGCTTGCAAAAGAACCCGTCTCCCGCGTGCGGGCAGTCACAACGGCCGTGCAGCAGATCGCGCCGGTCAATGGCGACCCTCACCTCGTAGCGGTCCGTGCCGCGCACCGTCGCTTCCAGCGCGATGCGCTCACCGTCTTCCAGCGGCGACATCTCGGGCTCGTGCACCGAACCGTCGCGGGCGTACACCTCACCCCGGCGGAACACCGCCTCGCCCGCCAGCCGCTGGAGAACCGCGTCTGATAGCGCATCCACCCAACGACTCGGATCAGGGGCACCCATCATCGGCCGTGGCGTAGTGAAACTCTGGCTCCGTGTAGGGGCCGTGGAGTATGGGCGACGGTTCTGATTGGGATTGCGATTTCACTGGTGGGGTGATCGTTAAAAAACCCGCCTGACTGTAGCGGAAGGTTCTCGCTTTCGCATGGACGAAATCTGAAAACGAAGAAGCCGCCCGAAGGCGGCTCCATTCAGACCAGCAGGTAGTTCAGACCACCTTCTGCGCAAGTTCGCCGCTGGCGTACTTGGCGGCCATCACGCTCAGCGTCTCGCCCTTGATCTTGGCGCCCTGGCCTTCGCAGCCGAATTCCAGGTAACGCGCCTTGCACACCGCCTTGGCAGCTTCGCGGGCGGGCTTGAGCCATTCGCGGGCGTCGAACTTCTCGGGGTTCTCGGCCAGGAACTTGCGCACCGCGCCGGTCATCGCCATGCGGATGTCGGTGTCGATGTTGATCTTGCGCACGCCGTGCTTGATGGCTTCCTGGATCTCGGCCACTGGCACGCCGTAGGTTTCCTTCATCGCGCCGCCGTACTGGTTGATGATGGCGCGCAGTTCCTGCGGCACCGACGACGAGCCGTGCATCACCAGATGGGTGTTGGGGATGCGGGCGTGGATTTCCTTGACGCGGGAAATGGCCAGGATGTCGCCGGTGGGCGGGCGGCTGAACTTGTAGGCGCCGTGGCTGGTGCCGATGGCAATGGCCAGCGCGTCCAGCTGGGTGGCCTTGACGAACTGGGCGGCCTCTTCGGGGTCGGTCAGCATCTGGGAATGGTCCAGCTTGCCTTCGGCGCCGATGCCGTCTTCCTCGCCGGCGTCACCGGTTTCCAGGTTGCCCAGGCAGCCGAGTTCGCCTTCCACCGTCACGCCGGTCTTGTGGGCGAGTTCGACCACCTTGCGGGTCACGTCGACGTTGTAGTCGAAGCTGGCCGGGGTCTTGCCGTCTTCCATCAGCGAGCCGTCCATCATGACCGAGCCAAAGCCCAGGTCGAGCGCGCCCTGGCACACCTGGGGGCTGGTGCCGTGGTCCTGGTGCATGACCATCGGGATGTGGGGGTACATCTCGGCGGCGGCCTGGATCAGGTGCTTGATGAAGGCTTCACCGGCGTACTTGCGGGCGCCGGCGCTGGCCTGCAGGATGACCGGCGCACCGACTTCGTCGGCCGCGGCCATGACGGCCTGCACCTGTTCGAGGTTGTTGACGTTGAACGCCGGAATGCCGTAACCGTTCGCCGCGGCGTGGTCGAGCAGTTCGCGCATGGAAACGAGAGCCATGAAAATCCCCTAGTCAAAGTTGGTAACCGGTCTGTAACTCGGGGAATTTTAAGGCGCTCGGCCTTGCGCGCGGATGACAAACGAGCCGCCGCAGCCGGTGACGCCAGTCCAAGGCCGCGGTGCAGGGGACCGTCGGGAGAGGACCGGCCGCCGGCGCACGTGCCTGGAACCAGGGCACCCGTGGAACCGGCTTTGCCGGGCCACAGGGTGCGTCCGCCCCGGCCGCAGGCCAGAGGGGGGAAGCCGCGCAGAGGCGCAGGGGGGAAGACCGATCCCGCGCCGGGCCGCCCCAAGCGGGATCAGACCCCACGGGGGGCAGCGACCCGCGCAGCGGCGGTGCGTTGGGTCCGTTTCAAGC
>NZ_JBPCSJ010000156.1:0-5388 GCF_051007235.1 Hydrogenophaga sp.
GGCCTGGAGCATGTCCAGGAGGTGTGTGTTGCGCAGCGGCGCGCCGGTGGGCAGCTCCAGGCGCACGTCCAGTTCGTCGGCGGCGTCCTGCTCGATGCGCAGACGCCCGCCGTGCAGCTGCAGGATGCGCTGCGTCAGCGGCAGGCCGATGCGCAGGCGCTCGGGTTCAGGTGGTGCGCCCGCGGCCGGCGGCGCCGGGCGGAAGATGGCGGCCGCGTGGTGGTTCAGGGCCGCGGCCGAGAGCACGCCCATGTTGTGGATGCTCACCAGCAGGTGCTGCCCCGCGGCGCGGAAGTTGACGCCCACGGCCACCGGCTCGGTGCTGTTGACCCCCTCACGCGCGTGCTGGATCGCGTTGTGCAGGCACTCGTGCAGTGCGCGGCGTATCAGGCGCTGGCTGCCGTACACCGGGGGCAGGTCCGCCCGATCCCCTTCGATGACGAAGCTCGCGCCCTTGGCCTTGGCCAGCGGGGCCAGGTCCTGCGCAAAGCTGCGCACCATTTCTGGCAGCAGCATGCGTTCGTCGCCGATCAGCACGTCGTCGCCGAACACGTTCACCAGATCGCTCAGCCGTTCCAGCCGCTCGTGCAGGGCGCGAACGGACAGGGTCAGGTTCGCCGGCTGCTCGGGCACGGCCTGTGCCAGCACCTGGCGGATGGGCGGCTCCAGGTCGGCCTTGATCAGTTCCATGATTTCCTGCAGCGACAGGCGGTTGCTGGCCGGCGCCGCTTCGGCGGCCAGGCTCTCGTCCGGCTCGACCGCCACCTCGGCGACCGCCATGGCCACCAGACCCGCGATCGGGCGCGGGGCGCAGCGGCACTGCAGGCGCGCCACACCGTTGTCCGACAAGGCGTCGACGCGCATGTCCAGGTGCAGCACCACCTTGCCGGCGGCGATGTCGCGCACCAGGGCCAGCACATTCGGGTCGCTGCCCAGCAACAGCGCCGGACGGCACGGCATCTGCTTGGCAGCCTGGTTGCTGAACACGACCTGCCCCTGTGCGTTGAACAGCAGGATGGGACTGGCAACAAAGTCCAGCAGGGTCAGCAGCGGGTTGGATGACGGCGTTGGGGTGGTGGACATCGCGGCAAGCCCGCTGGGAAACGATTCCACGAGGGCTTGCTGGCTTTATCGGCACTTGCGGCCGCGTCTTGAGCGCCCACAAAAAACCCGGCACCAGGCCGGGTTTTGTGATGTTCTGGCGGAGAGCCAGGGATTCGAACCCTGGAACCCTTGCGGGTTGCCGGTTTTCAAGACCGGTGCAATCGACCACTCTGCCAGCTCTCCAGGCCGCCGATTGTATGTGAGCGCCAGAGGCGGCGCCGGCGTCAGGCCGCGGCGCTGGCGGGCGCGAGCATGCCGCGCTGCTCGATGAAGCGCACCACGTCCTGCACGCCGTCCAGGGTTTTGAGGTTGGTCATCACCCAGGGGCGGCGCGCGGTGTCGGGGCGCATGCGGGCCGTGTCCTGCTTCATCACCTCCAGGTCGGCGCCCACGTGCGGGGCCAGATCGGTCTTGTTGATGACGAAGAGGTCGCTTTTGGTGATGCCGGGGCCGCCTTTGCGCGGGATTTTCTCGCCCGCGGCCACGTCGATCACGTAGATGGTGAGGTCGCTCAACTCGGGGCTGAAGGTGGCGGCCAGGTTGTCGCCGCCGGATTCGACGAACACGATGTCGGCGTTCGGGAACTCGTCCAGCATGCGGTCGATGGCTTCGAGGTTGATCGAGCAGTCTTCGCGGATGGCGGTGTGCGGGCAGCCGCCGGTCTCCACGCCCATGATGCGTTCGGCCGGCAGCGCGCCGCTGATGGTGAGCAGGCGCTGGTCTTCCTTGGTGTAGATGTCGTTGGTGATGGCCACCAGGTCGTACTGCCCGCGCATGGTCTTGCAGAGCATTTCGAGCAGCGTGGTCTTGCCGGAGCCGACGGGCCCGCCGATGCCCACGCGCAGCGGGGGCAGGGTCTTGGTGCGGTTCGGGATGTGGTGCAGGGCGCTCATGGTGCAAGCCTTCAGGAACGGAACAGTCGGGAATATTGGGTTTCGTGGCGGGCGCTCAGGATGGCGAGCATGGGGGTGAAGGCCTGGCGCTGGTGGTCGCCCAGGGACAGGGCGTGTTCGACGGCGAGCGGGATCTCGGCGATCAGGCGCGCCAGCATGCGCTGGCCGGCGCTTTGCCCCAGTGGGACGGACTTGATGGCCGCCTGCACCATGTTTTCGGCCCAGCCGAAGGCGAAGCCGCTGAGGCTGTCGGTCAGCGCGGCGCCCGAGGCGGCGGCCGCGCAGGCCATGGCCACCGGGTAGGTCGGGGGCTGCAGACCGGCGGCCTGCAACTGCTCCAGCACGCCCCCGCCCAGCGGGCCGAGCGATCGCGCCCATTCCACCAGCGAGCGCCCCATCTGCTCGGTCTGCAGGCGAAATTCCTGCGTCTCGCGGGTGCTCAGCACCCAGGCGTTGAGGTCGGCGATGCGCGCCAGTTCGTGGGCCTGCCAGGCGGGAATGGCCTGCGCCACCACGGCCAGGTCGCTGCGGGCCAGCCCCAGGTGCAGCTGGTCGACCAGCCAGTCGGCGGCGCTGGGCTCGTCGGTCACCAGGCCCGCGTCCACTGCCGCTTCCAGCCCTTCAGAGTAAGAAAAGCCACCCACCGGCAGCGCGGGCGAGGCCAGCCACAAGGTGCGCAGCAGGCCGGCCACCGGCCGGGCGGCCAGGTCAGCCATGGGCGTGCGCGTGGGGCCCGTGATCATGGCCACGGGCGTGGTCATGACCGTCGTCGTGTGCGTGTGCGTGACCGCCACCATGGCCTGGCGCATAGGCGCCGCCTTCGGGTTCAAACGGTTCGCGCACCTCGACCACGGTCAGGTGCATGGCGCGCAGCATGTCGGCCAGCACGTGGTCGGGTTCGATCTTGAGGTGGTCGGGCCGCAGTTCGATCGGCACGTGGCGGTTGCCCAGGTGGTAGGCCGCGCGCATCAGGTCGAAGGCCGGGTCGTGGGCCTGCGCGTGCTCGTGACCATGGTGGTGGTCGGTGCAGGCGGTGATCTTGAGGACCGGCTGTGCCGCCGCGATCACGCGCAGCAGCGATCCGTCCTGCGTCAACAGCACGTCACCGCCGCGCACCACGGTGCCGCGCGGCAGGAACACGCCCACGCGGCGGCCGTCGGACGACTCGGTGTCGAAGCGGCTTTTCTGGCGCACGTCCCAGTCCAGCGTGACGCTGGCGGCACGGCGCACCAGCACCGGTGCCAGGCCTTTGCATTGGGGAACGAGTATGGAAACCTGGAGCATTTTTCTTCCCTGTTGTGCTGTCAAAACAGGAAGTATCGCTGTGCCATCGGGAGTTTGCTGGCGGGCTCGCAGGTCAGCAGCACGCCGTCGGCGCGCACGGTGTAGCGCTGCGCGTCGATCTCCATCTGAGGCAGGTAGCTGTTGTGCACCATGCTGGCTTTGGTGACGCCGCGGCAGTTCTGCACCGCCACCGTGGTCTTGGCCAGACCGTAGCGCTGCGCCACGCCGGCCGCTTGGGCGGCCTGTGACACAAAGGTCAGGCTGCCCCTGGCCATCGCGCTGCCGAAGGCGCCGAACTGCGGGCGGTAGTGCACCGGCTGCGGTGTGGGAATGGACGCGTTCGGGTCGCCCATGGCGGCCAGGGCGATGCTGCCGCCCTTGAGCACCAGGGCGGGCTTGACGCCGAAGAAGGCGGGCTTCCAGATCACCAGGTCGGCCCACTTGCCGACTTCCAGCGAACCCACGATGTGCGACATGCCATGGGCAATCGCCGGGTTGATGGTGTACTTGGCGACGTAGCGCTTGACGCGGAAGTTGTCGTTGCGGCTGCTGTCTTCGGGCAGCGTGCCGCGCTGGCTCTTCATCTTGTCGGCCGTCTGCCAGGTGCGGATGATCACCTCGCCCACGCGGCCCATGGCCTGGCTGTCGCTGCTCATGATGCTGATGGCGCCCATGTCGTGCAGGATGTCCTCGGCCGCGATGGTCTCGCGGCGGATGCGGCTTTCGGCAAAGGCCAGGTCTTCGGGAATCGAGGCGTCCAGGTGGTGGCAGACCATCAGCATGTCGACGTGTTCGTCGAGCGTGTTGACGGTGTAGGGCATGGTCGGATTGGTGGACGAGGGCAGGAAGTTCGCCTCACCGACCACGCGGATGATGTCGGGCGCGTGGCCGCCACCCGCGCCTTCGGTGTGGAAGGCGCACAGCGTGCGGCCCTTGGTGGCCGCGATGGTGTCTTCCACGAAGCCCGACTCGTTGAGCGTGTCGCTGTGCAGCGCCACCTGGGTGTCGGTTTCTTCGGCCACGTCCAGGCAGTTGCTGATGGCACTCGGCGTGGAGCCCCAGTCTTCGTGCAGCTTCAGGCCGATCACGCCGGCGTCGATCTGCTCGCGCAACGGCGCAGGCTGGCTGGCATTGCCTTTGCCCAGAAAACCGATGTTCATGGCAAAACCATCGGCCGCTTGCAGCATGCGTTCGATGTGCCAGGGGCCGGGCGTGCAGGTGGTGGCGAAGGTACCGGTGGCCGGGCCGGTGCCGCCGCCGAGCATGGTGGTCACACCCGAGGCCAGGGCCTCGTCGATCTGCTGCGGGCAGATGAAGTGGATGTGGCTGTCGATGCCGCCGGCGGTGACGATGTTGCCTTCGCAGCTGATGATCTCTGTTCCGGCGCCGATGACGATGTCCACGCCGGGCATGGTGTCCGGGTTGCCGGCCTTGCCGATGGCGACGATGAGGCCGTCCTTGAGGCCGATATCGGCCTTGACGATGCCCGAGTGGTCGACGATGAGCGCATTGGTCAGCACCGTGTCCACCGCACCTTCGGCGCGCGTTCTTTGCGATTGCGCCATGCCGTCGCGGATGGTCTTGCCGCCGCCGAACTTGACCTCTTCACCGTAGCCACCCGCGGCCAGGGTGAAGTCCTTCTCGACCTCGATGATCAGGCCGGTGTCGGCCAGGCGCACGCGGTCGCCGACGGTGGGGCCGAACATGTCGGCATAGGCGCGTTTGGGAATGCTGGCCATGTCAGGGCTTTCCTTGGAAATCAGAGCTTGCCCTGGGTCAGGCCCCGGAAGCCGTGCACGATGCGGTCGCCCGCGAAGTCCACCAGCTCGACGGTGCGTTGCTGGCCGGGCTCGAAGCGCACGGCCGTGCCGCTGGCGATGTTCAGGCGCTTGCCCTGTGCCGCCGCACGGTCGAAAGACAGCGCGGCGTTGGTTTCGGCAAAGTGGTAGTGCGAACCGACCTGCACCGGGCGGTTGGCGGTGTTCTGCACCACCAGGGTCAGCGGGGCGCGGCCGGGGTTGAGGGCGTGCTCGCCAGCGTCGACGAAGAGTTCACCGGGGGTCATGGCCGTGCCCTCAGATCTGGGCGAACAGGTACAGCCCAGCCC
>NZ_JBPCSJ010000157.1:0-2227 GCF_051007235.1 Hydrogenophaga sp.
GTCACCGTGATCGACCTGCCCGGCACCTACAGCCTGAACGCCGGCAGCCAGGACGAAGCCGTCGCCTGCGCCGTGGTGCTGGGCCGCAGCCTGAGCGAACGCGCGCCCGAACTCACCGCCGTGGTGCTCGACGCCACCCGCCTGCGCCGCGGGCTGCGCCTGGTGGCCGCCCTCCAGCGCCTGCAGGTGCCCATGGTGGTGCTGCTCAACATGATGGACCGCGTGCGCGCTCAGGGCCGTCAGATCGACGCGGCGCAGCTCTCGCAGACGCTGGGCCTGCCGGTGGTCGAGGCCACCGGCATCAGCGCCCAGGGCACCGACGCGCTGCGCCGGCTGCTGGACGACGACGCGCTGTGGCACCAGCCGCACCCCGGCGGCGCGGCCACCCAGCCGCTGGACGGGCAGGCCCTGGCCGACGACGCGCAGGGCCAGGCCTGGCTGGCCGCCGCCGGGCTGGACGCGCCGGTGGGCGAACACGGCTGGTCGCGCCTGCTCGACGCCTGGCTGCTGCAACCCGTGGTCGGCTCGCTGGTGCTGCTGGCCTTGCTGTTCCTGGTGTTCCAGGCCGTGTTCGCCTGGGCCGAATGGCCCATGGGCCTGATCGAAAGCGCCACCGCCGCCGTGGGCGACGGCATCAACGCCGCGCTGCCCGACGGCCTGCTCAAAAGCCTGCTGGTGGACGGCATCGTGGCCGGTGTTGGCGGCGTGCTGGTCTTCCTGCCGCAGATCCTGATCCTGTTCTTCTTTATTCTCGTGCTCGAAGAGTCGGGCTACCTGCCGCGCGCCGCCCTGCTGCTCGACCGGCTCATGGCCGGGATCGGCCTCTCGGGCCGCGCCTTCATCCCGCTGCTGTCCAGCTTCGCGTGCGCCATCCCCGGCATCATGGCCGCGCGCACCATCGCCGACCGGCGCACCCGCTGGCTCACCGTGTTCATCGCGCCGCTCATGACCTGTTCGGCCCGCCTGCCGGTGTACGCGCTGCTCATCGGCGCCTTCATCCCCCACCGCCGCGTGTGGGGCATGAGCCTGCCCGGCCTGGTGCTGTTCGGCCTGTACGCGCTGGGCATCGCCTCGGCCGTGGCCGTGGCCCTGTGCGCCAAGCTCTGGAGCCGCCGCTCCGGCGAACCGGTGCAGCTCATGATGGAACTGCCCGACTACCACTGGCCGCGTGCGAAGGACATCGCCATTGGCCTCTGGCAGCGCGCCAGCATCTTCCTGCGCAACGTCGGCGGCATCATCCTCGCGCTCACCGTCATCCTCTGGGCGCTGTCGAGCTTCCCGGTCGCACCCGCAGGCTACACCGGCAGCGCCATCGAATACAGCCTGGCCGGGCGCATCGGCCAGGCGCTGGCCGTGGTGTTCCAGCCCATCGGCTTCAACTGGCAGATCGCCGTCGCCCTCATCCCCAGCCTGGCCGCGCGCGAGGTGGTGGTCAGTGCGCTGGGCACGGTGTACGCGCTCTCGCAGACGGGGGACGATGTTGGCACCGCCCTGGCCCCGCTGATCGGGGCCGACTGGTCGCTCGCCACCGGGCTGTCGCTGCTCATCTGGTTCGTCTTCGCACCGCAGTGCCTGGCCACGCTGGCCGTGGTGCGCAAGGAAACCGGTGGCTGGGCCATGCCCGTCACCATGGCCAGCTTCCTGTTCGCGCTGGCCTACGGCGCGTCTTTCATCACTTACCGCCTCGCGGCGGCCTGGGGCTGGGCATGAGCGAAACCGTTCAATTCGTCGTGGTGATGTTCATCGTGGTCGGCGCCGTGGGCGTTGTGACGCGGCGCGCGTGGCGCAAACAACGCGGCCAGGCGCCGGCCTGTGGCAGCTGCGATAGCTGCCAGCGCAAAAGCGGGTAGGGCGTTGCACCGCACCGCGGCGGCCGTCTGACGCAGCCGCGCGCAGGCGGCCTCAGTACAAGCGCACCGCCACGTCGAACACCCAGGTCCGGCGGATCTCCACCACGTCGTACTCGCGCGCCAGCGCTTCGGGGAAGGCCGGGTACGCCGCGTGGCTGCGCACGATGCGCTCCACCGCCGCGTCCACCGTGGGCACGCCGCTGGACTTGACCAGCTTTACCGATTCCACCGTGCCGTCCGCCCGGACCGCCACCGTCACCATAGGCGCCGTGTGCGGCTGGGCGGCCAGCTCGCGCACCTGTTCGGGCAGCGTGTTCATGGCGATCTTGCGTGCCATCGCTTCGGCGTAGTCCACCAAGGCCTGGTTGGGGTCGGCC
>NZ_JBPCSJ010000158.1:0-3284 GCF_051007235.1 Hydrogenophaga sp.
GACCAGCACGTCGGGCTGCACGCGGCGCACCACGGCCAGCGCCTGCCAGAAGGCCTTGAGCAGGCGCAGCGGCAGGAACACCAGGGTCTTGAGGCCCTTGCCGCGCACGCCGCCGAAGGCGATGGTTTCCAGCGCAAAGCCGCGCGGCGGCACGAGCCGGCTTTCCATGCTGTCGGGCGCGCCAAGCCAGTGCACGCGCCAGCCGCGCTCGCGCAGTGCCTCGGCCACGGCGAGACCGGGGAAGATGTGGCCACCGGTGCCTCCGGCCATGATCAGTGCACAGGGTGGGCGGTTCGTCATGAACGGCCTCCCTTCATCAGCGATGCGTGCCGCATCGGCATCCGCTGCGCGGCTGCCTGCCCGTTTTGAATAAACCGCTTGCTGTTCACGATCTACCGCCTTTCATGAGCGATGCGTGCCGCATCGGCAGCCGCTGCGCGTCTGCCTGTCGGTTTTGAATAAACCGCTTGCTGCTCACGATCTACCGCCTTTCATGAGCTGGCGATTTTCATAGTCCACTCGAAGAACGATGGCGATGGCGATCAGGTTGAGCAGGATGGCTGAGCCGCCGTAGCTCATCAGCGGCAGGGTCAGGCCCTTGGTGGGCAGAGCTCCCAGGTTCACGCCGATGTTGATGAAGGCCTGGAAGCCCATCCACAGGCCCACGCCCTGCGCGACCAGGCCGGCGAACACCTGGTCCAGTGCAATGGCCTGGCGACCGATGTGCATGATGCGGCGCGTCAGCCACAGGAACAGCGCGATCAGCGTCAGCACGCCGATCAGGCCGAACTCTTCGCCGATGACCGAGAGCAGGAAGTCGGTGTGGGCTTCGGGCAGCCAGTGCAGCTTCTCCACGCTGCCGCCGAGGCCGACGCCGAAGATCTCGCCGCGGCCAATGGCGATCAGCGCGTGCGAGAGCTGGTAGCCCTTGCCCAGGGCATGCTCCTCGCTCCAGGGGTCGAGGTAGGCGAACACGCGCTGGCGGCGGAACTCGCTGGTCATGACCATCAGCGCAAACGCCGCCACCACCACCAGCGCCATGAGGAAGAACATGCGCGCGTTCACACCGCCCAGGAACAGGATGCCCATGGCGATCACCACGATCACCATGAAGGCGCCCATGTCGGGCTCGGCCAGCAGCAGCATGCCCACCACGCCCACGGCCACCGCCATCGGGGCGACGGCGCGGAAGAAGCGTTCCTTGACCTCCATCTTGCGCACCATGTAGTCGGCGGCGTAGAGCAGGACGGCCAGCTTGGCCAGCTCGGACGGCTGGAAGTTCATGATGCCCAGCGGGATCCAGCGGCGGGCGCCGTTGACGCCCTTGCCGATGAAGGGAATGAGCACCAGCACCAGCAGCAACAGGGCGGCGGCGAACATCCAGGGGCCGAGCTTTTCCCAGGCCCGGATCGGGAACTGGAAGGCCAGCAGGGCCGCGCCGGTGCCGATCACCATCGACATCGCATGGCGCACCACGAAATGGGTCTGGGCGTAGTTGCCAAAGCGCGGGTTGTCCGGCAGTGCGATGGAGGCGGAATACACCATCACCAGGCCCCAGCACAGCAGGGCCACCACCACCCACAGCAGGGGCTGGTCGAAGCCGAGTTCGCGCACCGCCACGTTGCGGGTGCCGGCGTAGCTGCGGCTGGACAGGCGCACCGGCAGCCCGTCGGCGCCGGCGCCAGCCAGATCGCCCCCCGGCACCAGGGCGCGCAGGCGGGTCAGCAGGGACTGCAGCCAGGCCTTCACAGCGTGCCCTCCAGGTCGGCACCGTGCTCGGCGGCGAGTTCACGCACCGCATCGACGAACACGTCGGCGCGGTGCTTGTAGTCGCGGAACATGTCCAGGCTGGCACAGGCCGGCGAGAGCAGCACGGCGTCGCCCGGCTGGGCGGCGGCCGCACAGGCGCGCACCGCTTCGCGCAGGGTGGCGGCGTCCAGCAGCGGCACGCCGGCCAATTCGGCCGCGGCCTGCACCTGCTCGCGGATGCGCGCAGCGTCGCGGCCGATCAGCACCGCCGCGCGCGCGTGGCGCGCCAGCGGCTCGGCCAGCGGCGCAAAGTCCTGGCCCTTGCCGTCACCGCCCAGGATGACGACCAGCCGGCGGTCGGCGCCCAGACCGCGCACAGCGGCCAGGGTGGCGCCCACGTTGGTGCCCTTGCTGTCGTCGAAATACTCCACCTCGTTGACGATGGCCACCGGTTCGACGCGGTGCGGCTCGCCGCGGTAGTCGCGCAGGCCGTGCAGCATGGGCGCCAGCGGTGCGCCGGTGGAGGTGGCCAGGGCCAGCGCCGACAGCGCGTTGGCGGCGTTGTGGCGGCCGCGGATGCGCAGCGCGTCGGCCGGCATCAGGCGCTGAAAGTAGATCTCTTCTTCCTCGTCGGCCTTGCGGCCGCGCTGGCGGGTTTCGTCCAGCGCCAGGGCGCGCACCAGCCAGGTCATGCCGTTGACGGTCTCCAGCCCCCAGTCGCCTGGCCGGCTCGGCTGGTCGAGCCCGAAAGTGGTGAACGGCCGCGCCGGGCGCTGGCGGTTGCGCCCCCCGATCTTGACCGTCACATCGGCGGGCCGCATGGCCGACACCAGCGGGTCTTCGCGGTTGAGCAGCATCAGCGCCTGCGCGCCGAACACGGCCTGCTTGGCCTGCGCGTAGGCGGCCATGGAGCCGTGCCAGTCGATGTGGTCTTCGGTGATGTTGAGCACGGTGGCCGCGGTGGGCACGTTGTCCCAGGCGCCGCCGGCCGTGCCATCGAGCTGGAAGCTGGAGAGTTCGAGCACCCAGGCCTGGGGCAGGTGCGGCGGCTGCGGCGGGGCCGGCATGGGCGGCACGATCAGCGTCGGACCGTCACCGTCATCGTCCGCCGGCGTCGGCGCGGCGTCGTCTTCGACGGGCAGCAGCTCACCCTGGGCATCGGCCGCCTCATGCGCATTCGCATCGGCCGGATCGGTTTCAACGGGCGCGGGTGCTGCAGAGGCTGCTTCGGCCACCGCCTCGGCTGCGGCCTTGGCTGTGTCTTCGGCGTTGCCGCGGGTCTCGTCGTCCAGCGCCGCGGCCAGCACGTCCAGCAGGGCCGGGCCGATGTTGCCGGCCACCGCCACGCGCAGGCCGGCGCGCTGCAGCAGCAGGCCGGTGAGCGAGGTCACGGTGGTCTTGCCGTTGGTGCCGGTGATGGCCAGCACCTGAGGTTTGTAGGGGAGCACCTCGCGCTGCGACAGGTCTTGAAGGGCCTGGGCGAACAGGTCCAGCTCGCCCACCCAGGCGGCGCCGTGTTGCTGCGCCCAGGCGTG
>NZ_JBPCSJ010000159.1:0-2136 GCF_051007235.1 Hydrogenophaga sp.
CGATGATCTGGTTGGCCACCTTGGTGGTCTGGCCGTCGCCATTGCCACCGACCAGGGTGATGTTCTTGCCCATCGCCTGGAACAGCGGCAGCACGCGGTCAAACGCGGTCTGCGGCCCCCCGACCATGATGGTCAGGCTGCCCGCCTTGGCGCCCACCTCGCCGCCGCTGACCGGCGCGTCCAGGTAGTCGCAGCCCAATGCGTTGATCTGCTGCGCGAACTGTTTGGTGGCCATCGGGCTGATGCTGCTCATGTCCACAACGGTCTTGCCGGCCGACAAACCTTTGGCCACGCCGGTCTCACCGAACAGCACGTCCTGCACATGCGGCGTGTCCGGCACCATGGTGATGATCACATCGGCCCGCTTGGCCACCTCGGTGGCGTTGGTGCAGACCGTGGCGCCCGCCTCGGCCAGCTCAGCCGGGATCTTGCTGCGGCTGGACACGAACAGCATGTGCCCCGCCTTGATCAGGTTCAGCGCCATGGGCGTGCCCATGATGCCCAGGCCGATGAAGCCGACTCTGGTTCCGCTCTTGGTCATGTGTCTTGTCTCCTCGTGGGTGTTGTTCAAAGCTTCTGGTGGTGCGCCGCGACCCAGCCCAGGCCACGGTCGGTGCCGCCAGGCGTGCTGTCTTTCGGCTTGTATTCGCAGCCGATCCAGCCGGTGTAGCCCAGCGCGTCGATGTGGTGAAACAGGTGGCGGTGGTGGATCTCGCCGGTGCCGGGCTCGTGGCGACCAGGCGTGTCGGCCAGCTGCATGTGAGCGATGCGCGGCAGCAGGTCGCGGATGGTGTTGCTCAGCTCGCCCTCCATGCGCTGCGCGTGGTAGATGTCGTACTGCAGGAAGACGTTGTCCGCCCCGACCTCGTCCATCAGCGCGATGGCCTGGCGCGGGCGGTTGACGAAATAGCCTGGCATGTCGAAGGTGTTGATGGGTTCGATCAGCAGCGGCAGGCCCAGCTTCTTCGCTTCGGCCGCGGCATGGCGCACATTGGCCACCCAGGTGGCGCGAGCCTGCGCCTCGCTCACGCCAGCGGGCATCAAGCCGGCCATGCAGTGCCAGCGCTGCACGCCGATCACCGGTGCGTACGCAGCCGCCTTGGCCACGCCGGCGCGGAACTCGTCTTCGCGGCCCGGGATGCAGGCGATACCACGCTCGCCCGCGGCCCAGTCGCCCGGTGGCAGGTTGTGCAGCACCAGTTCCAGCTGGTTTGCTTTCAGCAGCTGCGCGATGGTCTCGGCCGGGTGATCGTAGGGAAACAGGAACTCCACCGCCTTGAATCCCGCCTTCGCGGCGGCTTCGAATCGGTCGAGGAACGGCAGCTCGTTCCAGAGCATGGTGAGGTTGGCAGCGAAGCGGGGCATGTTGTCGTCTTTCACAAATCAGTCAAACTGGAGCGAGAACCCAGGCGCTTGAAGGGACACCGTCCAGAGACACCGCGGAACCGGCTTTGCCGGACGGCCAGTGCCGCCCCCTTGAGGGGGTCGCGCGGAGCGCGGCGGGGGTGTCACTCCAACAACCCGGCTGCGATGAGGCCTTCACGGCCCTCGGGGTGCAGGCATTCGATGTCTTCAAATTCGTTGATGGCGTTGATCTCGGTGCCCATGGCGATGTTGGTCACCTTCTCCAGGATCACCTCCACCACCACCGGCACACTGTACTGGCGGGCCATCGCCTGAGCCTCACGCAGGGCAGCCTGGATCTTCGCCGGATCGGTCACCCGCAGCGCCTTACAGCCCAGGCCCTCGACCACCGCCTGGTGGTCCACGCCATAGCCTTTGAGCGTGGGGTCGTCGACGTTCTGGTTCTCGAACGCCAGCTGCACGCAATAGTCCATTTCAAACCCGCGCTGGCTCTGGCGGATCAGCCCCAGGTAGCTGTTGTTCACCAGCACCTGCACATAGGGAATGCGGAACTGAGCGCCCACCGCCAGCTCTTCCACGAGGAACTGGAAGTCGTAGTCGCCCGAGAGGCCGACCACGGTTTTCGTGGGGTCGGCGGCGGCCACGCCGAGCGCAGCGGGGATCGTCCAGCCCAGCGGGCCGGCCTGGCCGCAGTTGATCCACTGCCGCGGGCCGTACACGTGCAGGAACTGCGCCCCGGCGATCTGGCTCAGGCCGATGGTGGACACGTAG
>NZ_JBPCSJ010000160.1:0-13484 GCF_051007235.1 Hydrogenophaga sp.
GCTATGCGCCGAACGACTGGCAGGTCGGCCAGACCGGCAAGGTGGTCGCGCCCCAGCTCTACGTGGCAGTCGGCATCTCGGGCGCGATCCAGCACCTGGCGGGCATGAAGGACTCCAAGGTGATCGTGGCGATCAACAAGGACCCTGAAGCGCCGATCTTCAGCGTCGCCGACTACGGCCTGGAAGCCGACCTGTTCTCGGCTGTGCCCGAACTGGTGTCCAAGCTGTAAGCCGCTGGCACCCACAAGGGCATCGCGTGCGATGCCCTTTTTTTGCATCCGCATTCGATCCACGGAGATTTTCATGAGCTACACCGCACCCCTCAAGGACATGCTGTTCAACATCGAGCACCTGGCGCGCATCGACCAGGTCGCGGCCTTGCCCGGCTTTGAAGACGCCGGTCTCGAGACCGCACAGGCCGTGCTGGAGGAGTGCGCGAAGCTCAACGAAGGCGTGATCGCACCGCTGAACTGGGAAGGTGACAAGAACCCGTCCTTCTTCAAGGACGGCAACGTGACCACCACACCCGGTTTCAAGGAAGCCTTCAAGCAGTACGCTGAAGGCGGCTGGCAGGGTCTGCAGCACCCGGTGGACTTCGGCGGCCAGGGCCTGCCCAAGACCATCGGCGCGGCCTGCGGCGAAATCCTCAACAGCGCCAACATGAGTTTTGCGCTGTGCCCGCTGCTGACCGACGGCGCCATCGAGGCGCTGATCACGGCCGGTTCGGACGACCTGAAAAACATCTACCTGGAGAAACTGGTCAGCGGCCAGTGGACCGGCACCATGAACCTGACCGAGCCGCAGGCCGGTTCCGACCTGGCCGCCGTGCGCAGCCGCGCCGAGCCGCAGCCTGATGGCACCTACAAGGTCTTCGGCACCAAGATTTACATCACCTACGGTGAACACGACATGGCCGAGAACATCGTCCACCTGGTGTTGGCCCGCGTGACCGGCGCGCCCGAGGGCGTCAAGGGCATCAGCCTGTTCGTCGTGCCCAAGTTCCTGGTCAATGCCGACGGTTCGCTGGGCGCGCGCAACGACGTGCACTGCGTGTCGATCGAACACAAGATGGGCATCAAGGCATCGCCCACGGCGGTGCTGCAGTACGGCGATCACGGTGGCGCTGTGGGCTACCTGGTCGGCGAAGAGAACCGCGGCCTCGAATACATGTTCATCATGATGAACGCCGCCCGGTACGCCGTGGGCGTGCAGGGCATCGCCATCTCCGAGCGCGCCTACCAGAAGGCCGTGGGCTATGCGAAGGACCGCGTGCAGAGCCGCCCGGTCGACGGCAGCTTCACCACCGCCGCGCCCATCATCCACCACGCCGACGTCAAGCGCATGCTCATGACCAGGCGCGCCGCCACCGAAGGCTGCCGTGCCATGGCCAGCGTGGCCGCGGCCGCCTACGACGCCGCTCACCACCACCCCGACGCCGACATGCGCAAGCAAAACGCCACGTTCTACGAATTCCTGGTGCCGCTGGTCAAGGGCTACAGCACCGAGATGAGCCTGGAAGTCACCAGCCTGGGCGTGCAGGTGCACGGCGGCATGGGCTTCATTGAAGAGACCGGCGCGGCCCAGTACTACCGCGACGCCAAGATCCTGACCATCTACGAAGGCACGACCGCGATCCAGGCCAACGACCTGGTGGGCCGCAAGACCGCGCGCGATGGCGGCACCAGCGTCAAGGCGATGGCCGCGCAGATTCAGAAGACGGAAGCCGAGCTGGCGGCGAACGGCGGCGCCAACGCCCTGGCGGTGGCCAAGCGCCTGAAGGCCGCTCGTGAGGCCTTCAACGAGGTGGTGGATTTCATCGCCGCCAACGCCAAAGCCAACCCGAACGCCGCGTTTGCGGGCAGCGTGCCCTACCTGATGCTGGCCGGCAACCTGATGGCGGGCTGGCAGCTGGCGCGTGCGCTGCTGGTAGCCGAAGACCTGTCCGCCAAGGGACAGGACACCCCGTTCATGCAGGCCAAGATCACCACCGCCCGCTTCTACGCCGACCACATCCTCAGCCGCGCGCCGGGCGTGCGCGATGCGATCGTGGAAGGCGCCGATGCGGTGACGGCGCTGCCCGCCGAAGCGTTCTGATCTGACCGACAACAACACTGGAAACCCCATGACCCAACGCCAACGCTATCTGCCCCCGGTGCTGCAGAACCTGCCGTTCCCGGTGATCGGCTCGCCGCTGTTCATCATCAGCAATCCCAAGCTGGTCATCGCCCAGTGCAAGGCGGGGGTGGTGGGGTCCATGCCGGCGCTCAATGCTCGCCCGGCCGCGCAGCTGGAAGACTGGCTGGCCGAAATCACCGAGGCCCTGGCCGCGCACGACGCCGCGAACCCGAACAACAAGGCGGCACCGTTTGCCATCAACCAGATCGTGCACAAGAGCAACGACCGGCTGGAGCACGACCTGCAGCTGTGCGCCAAGTACAAGGTGCCGATCATCATCACCAGCCTGGGGGCGCGCGAGGATGTGAACCAGGCCGTGCACAGCTGGGGCGGCGTGGTCCTGCACGACGTGATCAACAACGTGTTCGCGCACAAGGCCATCGAGAAGGGCGCCGACGGCCTGATCCCGGTGGCAGCCGGTGCCGGCGGACACGCCAGCGTCAAGAGCCCGTTCGCCATGATCCAGGAGATCCGCGACTGGTTCGACGGCCCGGTGGCGCTGTCAGGTTCCATCGCTTCGGGCGGCGCCGTCCTCGCCGCGCAGGCCATGGGGGCGGACTTTGCCTATATGGGCTCGGCCTTCATCGCCACCGACGAAGCCCGCGCAGTGGACGGCTACAAGCAGATGATCACCGAATGCAACTCGGACGACATCGTTTACAGCAACTTCTACACCGGCGTGCACGGCAACTACCTCAAGGGCAGCATCAAGAACGCGGGCATGGACCCTGACAACCTGCCGGTGAGCGACCCGAGCAAGATGAACTTCTCCACCGGCGAAGGCAGCAACAGCGCCAAGGCCTGGAAGGACATCTGGGGCTGTGGCCAGGGCATCGGTGCGATCCGCGAGGTGGTGCCGGCGGCCGACCTCGTGGCGCGTTTGAAGCGCGAATACGCTGAAGCGAAAGCGCGCATTTGCGGCATGTGATCGCCCTCAACGCCCTGTAAAAAGCCGGCCCTTGGGCCGGCTTTTTGTTGTCTGTTGCCTCAGGGCTTGAACAAGTCCCGGATCGCGTCGATCAGCGTCGGCGGGCCGGCGTAGGCGGTGCCGCCGCCGTCGCTCAGGCTGGCCACGGCGCCGCCATTGGCCCATTCGCTGTAGAGCCAGTCGTCGCCCGCGCGGGCCAGGCCGGGCGGTGCGTCGGGCACCGAGGCCACCGGCACGCCCTTGAGGGCCGCGGCCATGTAGTCGGTCCAGATCGGCAGGGCCAGGCGGCCGCCCGATTCGTGGTCGCCCAGGCTGCGCGGCTGGTCGTGACCCAGCCACACCACCGCGGCCAGGCCGGGCTGGTAACCGGCGAACCAGGCGTCGAGCACGTCGTTGGTGGTGCCGGTCTTGCCGTACAGATCGGGTCGCTTGAGCGTGGCCTGCACGCGCGCGGCGGTGCCGGTGCGGGTGACGTCGTTGAGCAGGCTGCTCATCACGTAGGCGTTGCGTGCCGGGAGGGCGCGGTTGTCGTCGGTCTGTGCCACTGGGGGCGGCGCTTCAAACAGGGTCTTGCCCTGGGCGTCGGTGATTTTTTCCACCACCACCGGATCCACCAGCCAGCCGCCGTTGGCCATCGCGGCGTAGGCGCGGGCCATCTGCAGCGGTGTCACCTGGCCGGTGCCCAGCGCCAGCGTCAGGTTGTCGGGCTGCTTGGCCACGTCCAGGCCGAAGCGGCCCAGCCAGTCGCGCGCGCGCTGCGTGCCGGTGTGTTGCAGCACGCGCACGCTCACCAGGTTGCTCGACCGGGCCAGCGCCTCGCGCAGGGTGATGGGCCCGCCCGCGCTGTTGCCGCCGGCGTTGCCCGGGGTCCAGCCGTTGGGTGCGGTGAAGGGCAGGTCGTCCACCAGGGTGGCGGGCATCACACGTTCTTCCAGCGCGGCGGAGTACAGCAGCGGCTTGATGGTGGAGCCGGGCTGGCGCCAGCCCTGGGTGACGTGGTTGAAGGGCTGGCGGGTGAAATCGAAGCCGCCGACCAGGGCACGCACGCGGCCGGTGTGGGTGTCCAGCGCCACCAGGGCGGCCTCGGTCTCGGGCCATTGCGAGACCGCCCAGGTGTTGCCGGTCTGCACCAGCCGTAGCACGGAGCCGCGGCGGATCTTCAGCGTGTCCTTGGCCTTGGGCGACAGGCCAGGCTGGGCCCACTTCAGGCCTTCATCGCTGATGCGCACCGCCTCGCCGCTGGCCAGCTGCGCGCGCACCTCTTTGGCGCTGGCCGACAGCACGATGGCCGAGCGCAGCAGGTCGTCGTCGCGAATGTCTTTGAGCGCTTCGGCGGCGGCGCGCTCCAATTCTGGCCCGTCGCCGGTGGGCAAGTCTTCGTGCGCTTCCGGGCCGCGCCAGGGCTGGCGGCGGTCCTGCGCCAGCACGCCGCGCTGCACGGCAGCGTGGGCCGCGCGCTGGTCGGCCGCGCGCAACGAGGTGTAGACGCGCAGGCCGCTGGAATAGGCGCTCTCGCCAAAGCGGTCCACCACGGCGCGGCGCGCCATCTCGGCCACGTGTGCCGCGTCGACGCTGCGCTGGCCGGGCGGACGGATCACCAGTTGCTCGGCACGGGCGGCGGCCAGCTGGGCGTCGTTGATCACGCCGACCTCGCGCATGCGCTGCAGCACCAGGCGCTGGCGCGCCACGGCACGCTCGAAGTTGGCCACCGGGTTGGCGTAGTAGGGGTTCTGCGGCAGGCCAGCCAGCATCGCGGTTTCGGCGATGGAGAGCTTGTCCATCGGCTTGCCGAAATAGGTCTGCGCCGCCGCGGCAAAGCCGTAGGCCCGCTGGCCCAGGAAGATCTCGTTGAGGTAGATCTCCAGGATGCGGTCCTTGGACAGCGCCTCTTCGACTTTGAAGGCCAGCCAGATCTCCTTGGCCTTGCGCTCCACCGTGAGTTCGCGCGTGAGCAGCATGGTGCGCACCAGCTGCTGGGTGATGGTGCTGGCGCCCTGTTTGCGGCCGCCGGTGAGCATGGCCAGCGCGGCGCGCGCCATGCCTTTGGCATCCACGCCGCTGTGCTCCCGAAAGCGCGTGTCTTCAATGGCCAGTACCGCGTCCTGCAGCAGCTTGGGGGTGCGGGACAGCGGCACGTAGTCGCGCCGCTCGGCGCCGAACTGCGCCAGCTCCACGCCGTCGGCGGTGAACACCTGCAGCGGCAGCTTGGGCTGGTAGCGCACGATGCGGTCGATCGGTGGCAGGTCGATGAACGCGGCGCTGGATGGGCTGGGGCTGGCCAGCAAGGCCAGGGCGGGGACGAGGGCCAGCGCGGCGATCGCGCGGCGCACAGAGGGGCAAAACATGGGCCTGGATTATCCGGGCCCGCTGTGAAGCCGGGGTGAAGTCCGTCGCCTGGCCTGTAACGGCTTGTCAGGCCGCCGGCGCGCCTTCCCGTGGCAGGTGCAGCACGGGGCGGCGTGCGTCTTCGCCCGGTTCGTCCAGCGCCTGGTGCAGGCGGTCGAGCGTGCGGCGGGCTTCCACGCGTTCGTCTTCTTCGGCGGCCACGGCGCGTTCACCGGGCAACAGGATGGTGACCAGCCGGAAGCGCAGGCTGGTGTCGTCGGGCAGCAGCGAACCCGGCTCCAGACCCTTGGCCACGATGTGCTGGGCCAGCAGGCGCAGCTGTTCGGGGCGGCAGGGGCCTTCGATCAGCACCGCGAAGCGGGTGTCGGTGACGCGGCAGACGGTGTCCACGTCGCGCACCACCCGGCTCAGGCGCGCCGCGGCCACCACCAGGGCACGGTCGGCGGTTTCGCGACCCATGCGCAGCCGCAGGTCGGCGTGGTTGGACAGTTCCACCAGCAGCAGGGCGCAATGGTGGTGGTAGCGCCGGGCGCGGCGGATCGCGTCGCGCAGGCGCAGGTTCAGCACGGTGGTGACGGTCAGGCCGGTCAGCGGGTCGGTGCCGTCCATGGCGCGCAGGCGGGCGCGGTTTTCGCTGAAGTGTTTGGCTCGCTGGTGCAGGACGAACAGCAGCAGCGGGATCTCGATCGCCGAGCCGATGAGCACGGCGTACTGCGCGGCCCAGCTGTCGGGCAGCACGCCCGCGGCGCGCAGCGCGGGGAAGGGGTAGCCCAGGTGCACCGGCAGAAAGCACAGCGCCATCCAGCCGGCGTAGCGTTCGCCCTTGCGCCAGGCCCACAGGCACAGGCCGATGCTCAGCAGCACCGACAGCAGGCCGTAGAGGTTGAGCAGGGCAAACGTGGTGGCGTTCTGCAACGCCAGGTAGACCGCGGGGTAGAGCAGGCCGAAGGCCGACCAGCCGAGCACGAGGCGGTCCACCCCGCGGTGGTGGCGCGGGATGGCGCAGACCTCGCGCACGAACCAGATGCCCGCCCCGGTGAGCCAGAGCATGAAGACGGCCGGTGCGGCGCTGTTCCACCACGCCCACTGGGGCCAGAAGAACAGCCCGCCGATGCCGGTGAACGCGGCCTGGAAACCCAGCATGCAGGCCACGTAGACGACGTAAGCGACGAAGGCGCGGTCGCGGTAGAGCCGCGCGTGCACCCAGCCCAGGAACAGCACCAGCAGCCCGAAACCCAGGTAGCCGCCGACCAGCAGGAAGGTCCACGAGCGGGTGTGTTGCAGTTCGTCGGCGGTGACCAGGTAGGCGCGCGCGCTCAGCGGCGCGGGGTGGTTGTCCAGGCGCAGCCACACGCTGCGCGGTGCGGGTGCCGGGTCGAGCGCGAACACGGGCGAGCGGTCGGGGATGGCCCACTGCGCCACCGGCACATGGTCACCCGCGTGCTGCGCGTGCCAGGCGCCGTCAGGGCCCGGCTGGTAGAAGCTCGCGTGGTCGGTGAAGGCCGAGCCGTCGAGCAACAGGAAGCGCGGCCCGCCGGGCGCGCTGGCGGGCAGGTCGAAGCGCAGCCACAGTGCACCCGGCCCCAGCGTGAAGCTGCGGTGCCGTTCCATGGGCGTCAGTGCGCTGGCGGGCAGGGCGGTCACCGTCTCCAGCGTCGCCTGCCCGGTGGGGTCGATCCAGTAGTGGCTGCCCAGTGCGGCGTCCAGCCGCTCGCCCGCCCGCGCCGTGCCCGCCCAGCCGGTGACCAGCACCAGCAGCAGAGCGCCGGCGATCCAGCGGAGCAGGGAGTACGACGTGCGCATCGCCCTTATCGTAACGAAATGTGAACGATTGGCCCACTCCCCCGCAGGGCCCGTTCATCCCGGTGGGGGAAAGGCCCAGGTGCCCGGATCAGCCGGTGGCGGTGATGGTCGCCGGGTGCAGGGCGGGGTAGAGCGCGCGAAAGCGCTGGTGCCGCGCGCGCAGTGCCGCGCCGCGGGCCGGGTCGGGCACGAAGCGCTGGCGCACCGGGGGTGTGGAGCAGACGGTGTCGAGCTCGCCGCCGGTGGCCAGCCAGGCCAGCCGCGCCGCGCCCATGGCGCCGCCGGTCTCCGAGTCCTCGTGCAGGGTCAGCGCCAGGCCAAAGGTGTCGGCCAGCAACTGCGCCCACCAGGTGCTGCGCGAACCGCCGCCCACCAGCGACAGGGTGGACAGGGGCGGATCGCTGGCCGGAATGGTCAGTAGCCCGTCGCGCAGGCCAAAGCCCACCCCTTCGGCGACCGCATAGGCCAGGTCTTCGCGGCCGTGCTGGGCGCGCAGCCCGGTCCAGGCGCCGCTGGCCAGCGGGTGGTTGTGAGGCGAGCGTTCGCCGCTGAGGTAGGGCAGGAAGACCGGCGCCTGCTGCCGGGCGCTGGCGTCCAGCGTGGCGGCGGCGGTCAGCAGGGCGGCCTCGTCGGCAAAACCCAGGGTGCGGGTGGCCCAAGTCAGGGCGCTGGCGGCGCTGAGCATCACGCTCATCACGTGCCAGCGGCCCGGCAGGGCGTGGCAGAAAGCGTGCAGGGCCTGGGCGGGGTTGGGCGCAAAGGCCGCGCCGCTCACGAACACCACGCCCGAGGTGCCGAGCGAGACAAAGCCCTGGCCCGGTCGCACCAGGCCCATGCCCATGGCGCTGGCGGCGTTGTCGCCCGCACCGCCAGCCACCGGCAGCCGCGCCGGCAGGCCCCAGCGCTGGCACAGCTCGGGTTTGACGAAGGCCGAGACCTCGCTGCCTTCGACCAGGCGCGGCATGTGGGTGCGGGTCAGGCCGGTGGCGGCGAGCATGACATCGGACCAGTCGCGCCGGCCCACGTCGAGCCACAGCGTGCCGGCCGCGTCGGACATCTCGCTCACGGCCTCGCCGGTGAGCATCAGGCGCAGCCAGTCCTTGGGCAGCAGCACGCGCCGGGTCTGTGCAAACACCTCGGGTTCGTGCTCGCGCACCCACTGCAGCTTGGGCGCGGTGAAGCCAGGCATGGCCAGGTTGCCGGTGATGGCCGAGAGCTGCGGCACATCGCGCATGAGCTGTTCGCACTGCGCGCCGCTGCGGCCGTCGTTCCCGAGGATGGCCGGGCGCAGCACCTGGTCGCCTTCGCCCAGCAAGGTGGCGCCGTGCATCTGGCCCGAGAGGCCGATGCCGCGCAGCTGGGCCAGCGCCTGCGGGTGGCGCTCGCGCAGCTGCTCCATGACCTGCACCAGCGCCAGCCACCAGTCGGCCGGGTCCTGTTCGGACCACAGGGGCTGCGGGCGCTGCACCGTCAGCGGCGCGCGCGCGGTGGCGATGACCTGGTGCTGGTCGGACAGCAGCAGGGCTTTGAGTTCGGACGTGCCGAGATCGAGACCGAGGTACATGGGAGAGGTGATGGAGTCAGAGAGCGATCCGGTGCCGAGCCGATCGCTCAGCGGAATCCATCGGCACGAAGGCTTGACCTGAGCGCGAGGTTCAGGTCAGGGCACCGCCGGGCCGGCTTCGCCGGACGGCCAGTGCCGCCCCCTTGGGGGGGTGACGCGAAGCGGCGCAGGGGGGACATGTCAGGCGGCCCCGCGGAAGCGGGTCAGCGACTGCCGGCGGAACTCCGAGGGCGTCATGCCCTTGATGTCCAGGAAGCGGCGGTTGAAGTTGGCGACGTTGTTGAAGCCGACCTCGTAGCAGATGTGGGTGACCTGCTGGTCGGTGTCCATCAGCAGCTGGCAGGCGCGGCTGATGCGCACGCGGTTGACGAAGTCGGTGAAGGTGTTGCCGGTGGCCTTGCGGAAGAAGCGGCTGAAGCGGCTCTCGCTCATGCCCAGTTCGACCGCCAGGGCGCTGGCCGAGTGTTCGTCGGCCAGGTGGTCGGTGATGCGGCTGACCACTTCGTGGATCTGGTCCATCGAGGCGTCGTCGTCGTCGCTTTGCAGTTGCACGCTGGAGAGCAACCGGTAGTCGGTGCAGGCGGCCAGGTCGGCCAGGTAGTCGCAAAACGCGGTGAGGCGCCGCAGCCCGCGCGCCGCCTTGACGCGGTGCCAGTGCTGTTCGGCCCGTTCGGACAGGCCGAAGAACTCGATGCCGTTCTTGGCCCGTTCGAGCAGGGGCAGCACCTCGCGCAGTTCGGGGATGTTCTCGGCCGCCAGCGCCAGCGGCTCGTGGGTGAACTGGATCACCAGGTCGCGCTGGGGCACACCGCCCTCGGGCATGTCCATCGTCACCCAGTTGTGCGGCAGGCGCGGGCCGGTGAGCACCAGCTGGCCGGCCTGGAAGGGGCCGATCCAGTCGCCCACGAACACCTTGCCGCTGGTGCTGGTGATCAGGTGCAGCTCGTATTCGTCGTGGTAATGCCAGCGCGCCAGCGGCGTGGGAAAGCCGTGCGAGAGGCAGCGCACGAAGCCGACGTCCGACGAGAGTTCGTAGCCCAGGTTGGGCGAGCGCACGAACTCGTGTTCCAGCTCGGGTTTGAGCTGGCGCGGGGCGGTGGGCATCTTCACGGTCATGGTGGTGCTCCGGTGGACGGCCCGTGCAAGTTACACCAAAGCTCAGGCCGGCGCACGTGCGGCCACGAAGGCCTGCACGCGGGCAAAGGCCTGGCGCAGAGCCGCCACCAGCCGCGGGTCCGAGGCCATCTCGCCCCACAGCGTGGTGTCGGCGGCGTAGGCGGCCACGGGGTCGGCGGCGTCGCAGATCGCGTGGGCCACGGCCGGGTCCATGGCCTGGTCCTGGTAGGTGTAGGGGATCTGGCCGGCGTGCCAGCGCTGCAGGTAGGCCAGGAACAGCGCGGGCAACATCGCCACGCTGTTGAAAGAACCGCCCCGGGCCATCTGGTCGCGGATGGTGGGCGCGATCATGCCGGGGATCTTGGAGAACGCGTCCATGGCCACGCGCTGGTTGGTGTCGGCGATGGCGGGGTTGCCGAAGCGGTCGAGCACCACGTCGCGGTACTGCTCCAGGTTGAGCGGGCAAGGCTTCTCGGGCGTGTGGAGCACCGGGATCGCGTCGTCGGTCACGTAGTCAAAGGCCATCTGGCGGATGGCGGCGTCGTGTGTGCCTTCGTGGATGTAGCGGTAGCCCGCCAGCGTGCCGGCCCAGGCGATGCAGCTGTGCGTGGCGTTGAGCAGGCGGATCTTGGCTTCTTCGTGGGCCTGCACCGAGTCCACCATCTCGACCCCGACCTTCTCCCACTCGGGGCGGCCAGCGATGAAGTGGTCCTCGATCACCCACTGGATGAAGCTCTCGCCCATGAGCGCGGCCTGGTCGTCCCAGCCGGTGGCGGCCTTCACGCGCTCGGCCACGTCGGGCGTGGGTCGCGGGGTGATGCGGTCGACCATGGCGTTGGGGCTGGTGGTGTGTGCTTCCACCCAGGCCTTGAGCGCGGTGTCGCCCAGCGCATCGATGAACTGCAGCAGGCCGCCGCGCGAGCGCTCGCCGTTGTGGCGCAGGTTGTCGCAGTTCATCAGCGTGACCGGGCCGGCGCCGGCTTTCATTCGGGCGTGCAGGATGCTGACGAGGCCGCCGTAGAGGGTGTGGCCGGCCTGGCCCTGCTTGACCGCTTCGAGGTCGGCGCGCAGGTCGGGGAAGGTGGACCAGTCGAGCCGGTTCTGCGCGTCGAGGTAATACCCAGCCTCGGTGACGGTGAAGCTGATGATGCGCGTGGCCGGGTCGGCGCCGGTGGCGATCAGCGGGGCCAGGTCGTCCTGGTAGGGGATCACGCGCTGGATCGACTCGATGCGGGTGTAGGCGCGGTCGCCCTGGGGCGTGACGGTCTCCAGCGTGTAGCGGCCGCCCTGGGCCTGCAGGGCGTTGATGGTGTCGGCCATGTCGGGGCGCAGGTTGCCGCCGGCGATGGCCCAGCGCAGGTCGTCCAGCTGGCGCAGTTCGTGGACGTAGACGGCCTGGTGCGCGCGGTGGAACGAGCCCAGGCCCAGGTGCAGGATGAAGTTCATGGTGCGTCGGTCGAAAGGGGCGGTTCAGAGGTCGAAATGCGTGGGCATGAGCACGACGTCGCGGATCGTCATGCCGCGCGGGCGCGTGAGCATGAACAGCAGCACCTCGGCCACCTCGGCGGCTTCGAGCAGGCTGCCGCTGGCCTTGGCTTCGGCCAGCTTGTCGGCCGGCCAGTCGGCCAGCAGGCCGGTGATGACCGGGCCGGGTGAGACCGAGCCGACGCGGATGCCGTGCTTGAACATCTGCCGCCGCACGGTCTGCACAAAGCAGTCGATGGCCCACTTGGACGAGGCGTAAACCGGCTCCCACGGCGTGGGGTAGTGCGCGGCCAGCGAGCTGGTGACCAGGATGTCGCCCGTGCCGCGGCCCACCATGTGCGGCAGCACGTTGTGCACGTTCTTCATCACCACGTTCACATTGAGGTTCAACATGCGGTCGATGGCATCGGGCGTGGTGTCCAGCAGGTCGCCACCGACGTAGAGGCCGGCGTTGGCGTGGAAGATGTCCAGCGAGCCCAGCAGCGCCAGCGTGCAGTCGAGCAGGGCGTTGCAGTGGGCCGGGTCCAGCAGGTCCAGCACCAGCGGCAGCGCGTTTGCGCCGATGGCGGCACAGGCCTTGTCCAGCGCCGCGGCGTCGCGGTCGATCAGCACCACGCGGGCGCCCGCGTGGGCCATGGCCTGGGCGCTCGCGAAGCCGATGCCCGATGCCGCGCCGGTGACGGCGGCGGTCTTGCCTTGCAGGGGTTGTGAATCGGTCATGGCGTCAGGCGGCGCGTGCGGCAACCACACGGCCGGCGGTGTCGAACCAGTGGGCTTGCGAAGCGTCGATGTCCAGGCTCACGGCTTCGCCCGCGTGCAGGCCGGTGCGTTCGTTCTGGCGCGCCACGAACTGCGCACCCGACGGCGTGCTCACGTAGATCAGGGTTTCGGCGCCCAGCGCTTCCACCAGATCGACCTGGCCGCTGACCGGTGTGGCGCCGGTGGCGCGCACCGCCACGTTCTCCGGCCGCAGGCCGATGGCACCACCCACCGCACCAGCCGGGGCCTGTTGCGCCACCAGCGCCGGCACCTGCTGCAGTGGCAGCACGTTCATCTGCGGCGTGCCGATGAACTGCGCCACGAACTGGTTGGCCGGCCGGTCGTACAGCTCCAGCGGCGTGCCCACCTGTTCGATGACGCCGTCGCGCAGCACCACCACCCGGTCGGCCAGGGTCATGGCCTCGACCTGGTCGTGTGTCACGTAGATGGTGGTGGCACCCAGGTCGCGGTGCAGCTTGGCGATCTCCACGCGGGTCTGGCCGCGCAGCGCCGCGTCGAGGTTGGACAGCGGCTCGTCGAACAGGAACACCTTGGGCGAGCGCACTATGGCGCGGCCGATGGCCACGCGCTGGCGCTGGCCGCCCGAGAGTTCCTTGGGCGTGCGCTGCAGGTACTGCGCGAGGTTGAGGATGCGCGCGGCGTTCTGCACCTTGTCTTCGATGATCTTGGGGTCCACCTTGGCCAGCTTGAGCGCGAAGCTCATGTTCTCGTACACGCTCATGTGCGGGTACAGCGCGTAGCTCTGGAACACCATGGCCAGGTCACGTTTGGACGAGGGCAGGTGGGTGATGTCCTTGCCGTCCAGCGTGAGCTGGCCGCCGTCGATGTGTTCGAGCCCGGCGATCAGGCGCAGCAGCGTGGACTTGCCGCAGCCCGACGGGCCGACAAACACGATGAACTCGCCCGGGTTGATGGACAGGTCGATGCCTTTGATGGCGCGGTGGTCACCGAAGAACTTTTCGATGCCCTGGAGTTGGAGATAGGCCACTGGATTGACTCCTCAGATGTTCGATGCCGCAGCCGCGCCGCGAGCGAAGGTTTCTTGTTCGGGGCGACCGCGGAACCGGCTTTGCCGGGCCGCCAGTCGCGCCCCCTGGGGGGTAGCGCCGAAGGCGATGCGGGGGGTACTCACTTCACAGCGCCAAACGTGAGGCCCTGGACGAGTTGTTTCTGACTGAACCAGCCGAAGACCACGATGGGCGCGATGGCCATGAGCGAGGCGGCGGACAGCTTGGCCCAGAACAGGCCTTCGGGGCTGGAGTAGCTGGCGATCAGCGTGGCCAGCGT
>NZ_JBPCSJ010000161.1:0-7927 GCF_051007235.1 Hydrogenophaga sp.
GATTGCCCTGTGCGATGCCGACAAGCTGCCGGCCGGGTCCGGCGTGCCGGGCCTGGTGAGCTACGAGGCGTGGATGAGCGCCCAGAGCGAGACCTACGTCTGGCCCGAGCTGGACGAAAACAGCGCATCGAGCATGTGCTACACCAGCGGCACCACGGGCAACCCCAAGGCCGCGCTGTACTCGCACCGCTCCACGCTGTTGCACGCCTACGGCGCGGCGCTGCCCGACGCACTGGGCTGCTCGGCGCGCGACTCCATCCTGCCGGTGGTGCCGATGTTCCACGTCAACGCCTGGGGCCTGCCGTACTCGGCCGCGGCCGTGGGCTGCAAGCTGGTGTTCCCCGGCCCGGCGATGGACGGCAAATCGGTCTACGAGCTGATCGAATCCGAAAAGGTGAGCATGGCCGCCGGCGTGCCCACCGTCTGGCAGATGCTGCTGGGCCACATGCAGCAAAACGGTCTGAAGTTCAGCACCATGAAGCGCACCGTCATCGGCGGCTCGGCCTGCCCGCCGGCCATGATCAACGCGTTCAACGACACCTATGGCGTGGAGGTGTTGCACGCCTGGGGCATGACCGAGATGAGCCCGCTGGGCACGGTCTGCACGCTCAAGAACGCACAGTTGGCGCTGCCGGCCGACGAGCAGCTGAAGGTGCGCCTGAAGCAGGGCCGCGCGGTCTACGGCGTGGACATGAAGATCGTGGACGAATCGGGCAACGAGCTGCCCTGGGACGGCAAGGCCTATGGCGACCTGCTGGTGCGCGGCCCCTGGATCATTGCGAGCTACTTTAAGGGCGAGGGCGGCGACCCGCTGCGCTACGACGCCAACGGCAAGGGCTGGTTCCCCACCGGTGACGTGGCCACCATCGACGCCGATGGCTTCATGCAGATCACCGACCGGAGCAAGGACGTGATCAAGTCCGGCGGCGAGTGGATCAGCTCGATCGATGTGGAGAACATCGCCATGGCCCACCCGGCCGTGGCCATGGCTGCCTGCATCGGCATGAAGCACCCCAAGTGGGACGAGCGCCCCATCGTGGTGGTGATGAAGAAGCCGGGCGCTGAAGTCACGCGCGAAGAGCTGCTGGCCTTCTACGAAGGCAAGATCGCCAAGTGGCAGGTGCCCGACGACGTGGTGTTCGTCGATGCGATTCCGCTCGGCGCCACCGGCAAGATGCAGAAAATGACGCTGCGCCAGCAGCTCAAGGACTACGTGCTGCCCGGGGTCTGACGCGGCATGCGCAACGCTGGGGCCTCCCCGCCACCGCTGCGCCGGCGCCAGTGGCTGGTCGCCGGCACAGCTTGGCTCGCGGCCACGGCCGCACCGGTGCGGGCCATCGGGCGCGCCGACGGGCCGCCGGTGCGCATCGCGTTCATCGACCCGCTGTCCGGGCCGGCGGGCGACATCGGGCGCAACAGCCTGCACAGCTGGCAGTTCATGGCCGAGCGCCTGCACACCCCGTCGGGCGTACGGTTCCGCGTGGCGGGCTTTGACAACAAGGGTTCGCCGCAGGAGAGCCTGAACGCCCTGAAGGTGGCCATCGACCAGGGCTTTCGTTACGTCGTGCAGGGCAACGGATCGGGGGTGACGGCAGCGCTGTCCGAAGCCATCGCCCGCCACAACCAGATGCGGCCCGACAAGGCGGTGCTGCTCATCAACTACGCCGCCATGGACCCTGCGCTGACGGGGGAACACTGCAGCCCCTGGCATTTCCGCATCGACGCCGACACGTCGATGAAGGCGCGGGCGCTGGTCGCCTTCATGGCGTCGCAGCCCGACATGGACAAGGTCTACCTGCTCAACCAGAACTACGCCCACGGCCAGCAGTTAGCCGCCTACTTCAAGGCCGAGCTGGCCCGGCAGGCGCCACGGGTGCGGGTGGTCGGGGAAGAGCTGCACCAGCCCTTTGTGCTGCAGGATTTCACCGCGCACGCGCAGCGCATCCGCGCATCCGGCGCGCGGGCCCTGGTCACCGGCAACTGGGGCGTCGATCTGCGCCGCCTGTTGCAGGCCTTGCAAGCGCAAGGCCTGGAGCTGCCCGTGCTCGGCTACTACCCCCAGCTGGTGGGCACCCCCACCGTGCTGGCCGCCACCGGTGACAAGCTGCCGGTGTACCTGGTGGCCACCACCCACCCCAACCAGGGCGGCCCACTGGCGGCGCTGGCCACCGAATTCCAGCAGCGCTTCGGTGAAGACCTGGTGGTCACCGCCAGCTACGACGGCATCCGCATGCTGGGTCTGGCGATGGCGCGCGCCGGTTCCACCGACCCCGCACGGGTGGCCACGCAGCTGGCTGGCCTGGGCTTTGAAGGGGCCAGCGGTGCGGTGCAGATGCGCGCGGACGACCACCAGCTGCAAACCGGTCTGGTGGTGGCCCGCTGGGAGCGCGTGAGCCCGCAGCACCCGCGCAGCGCAGAGGGCACGGGCTACACCTTTGCACCGGTCCGATTCTTCGATGCCGCGCAGGTGAGCAGCCCCTCCACCTGCCAGATGCCGCGCCCCTGATGGGCGCTGCACGGGGCTGCGCCGCTACGTTTGTGCGAGCGCAGTCGCCTGTGCGATAGGCCCTAGGGGCAATCCCTGAGCCGTCTCGGGAGGTAGCCCGGTACGCTGGGGTTTTCATTCCTACAGGAGACTCTTTGTGAACTTCGTCCTGAAATCTGTTGCCGTTGCAGCCCTGTCGTTGACCCTGTCGTCGGCCTTCGCCCAGAAGGGTGAAACCGTCAAGATCGCGCTGATCGATCCGCAGACTGGCCTGATGGGTCCGCTCGGTCTGAACCAGATGCGCAGCTGGCAGTACTTTGCCGAGGAATTCACCAAGAGCAACCCGGCCGGCGTGAAGTTCGAGATCGTTCCCTTTGACAACAAGCTCAGCCCGGCCGAAAGCCTGAACGCCTTCAAGGCGGCGCTGGACCAGGGCGTGCGCTACATCGCGCAGGGCAACGGCTCGTCGGTGGCCGGCGCGCTGATCGATGCCATCAACAAGCACAACGAGCGCAACCCGGGCAAGGAAGTGATCTTCCTGAACTACGCCGCGGTCGATCCGGACTTCACCAACAGCAAGTGCAGCTACTGGCACTTCCGTTTCGACGCCGACACCTCCATGAAGATGGAGGCGATGACGACCTTCATGAAGGACCAGAAGGACGTCAAGAACGTCTACCTGCTCAACCAGAACTACTCGCACGGTCAGCAGGTCGCCAAGTTCGCCAAGGAAAACCTGGCCCGCAAGCGCCCGGACGTGAAGGTGGTCGGCGAAGACCTGCACCCGCTGGCCCAGGTGCGCGACTTCGCGCCCTACATCGCCAAGATCAAGGCCTCGGGCGCCGACACGGTGATCACCGGCAACTGGGGCTCCGACCTCGCGCTGCTGATCAAGGCGGCCAACGAAGGCGGCTACACCGGCAAGTTCTACACCTACTACACCGGCGTGACCGGCACGCCGACCGCCCTGGGCACGGGCGGCGAGGGCCGAGTGTTCCAGGTGGCCTACTCGCACTACAACATGGGCGGGCAGATGGGCAAGTGGATGGAAGGCTTCAAGACCAAGTACAGGGACGACATGTTCACGGGTGCCATTCCCTCGGCGCTGAACGTGCTGGGCACCGCCATGGCCAAGGCCAAGTCCACCGATCCGGTCAAGGTGGCCGCGGCCATGGAAGGCCTGAAGGTCAACAACTTCAACGGCGAAGTGGAAGTGCGCAAGCTGGACCACCAGCTGCAGCAGCCGCTGTACCTGACCGTCTGGCAGAAGGCCGACAAGAAGTATCCCTACAGCCCGGAGAACACCGGCATGACGCTGGCACCGGTCAAGGAATTCCCGTCCTACGTGTCGAGCACGCCCACCAGCTGCCAGATGAAGCGGCCCTGAATGTGCCCCCCCGCGCCGCTTCGCGTCACCCCCCAGGGGGCAGCGCGAGCGGCCCGGCAAAGCCGGTTCCGCCGCGCTCTGGACAGACGCACCCGCGCCGGTGACCAACCTGTTTTCTGCATGTGGTCCGCACGGTGACCTGCTGTTGAATGCGGGCAGGCCATACTCGGCGCTGCTCTCAGTTTTATAGCTTTCCTCCCCCACGTTTCGCCCTCGAAAGGCCTGTTCCATGGAGTTCTTCATCATCTCCATGCTCAACGGCGTGAGCTACGGCTTGCTGCTGTTCATGTTGAGCTCGGGGTTGACCCTCATCTTCAGCATGATGGGCGTGCTCAACTTCGCTCACGCGAGCTTCTACATGGTGGGGGCCTACATCGGCTACTCCGTGTCGCAGCTGGTGGGGTTCTGGCCAGCGCTCATCGTGGCACCGCTGGCGGTGGGCCTGCTGGGCGCGCTGTTCGAGCGGCTGACGCTGCGCAAGGTGCACAAGTTCGGCCATGTACCCGAACTGCTGGTGACCTTCGGCCTGTCCTACATCGTGCTGGAACTGGTGCAGCTGATCTGGGGCCGCACGGCGGTGGAGTTTCCGCCGGCCGATATCCTGCGCGGGCCGGCGTTCACCCTGGTGCACCACGCCAATGACAGCCTGGAGTTCGTCCTCGGGGTGGCCGCCCAGGGCGTCTGCAGCGCCGAAGGGGTGATCTGCACCCCGTTCCCGGCCACCCGTGCCTTCATGATGCTGGTGGCCCTGCTCATGCTGGTGGCGCTGTGGCTGTTGCTCACCCGCACCCGCATCGGCTTGGTGATCCAGGCCTCGCTCACGCACCCCGAAATGGTGGAGAGCCTGGGCCACAACGTGCCGCGGGTGCTGATGCTGGTGTTCGGTGCCGGCACCGGCCTGGCCGGTCTGGCCGGGGTCATCGGCGGCAGCACCTTCGTGACCGAACCCAACATGGCAGCCACGGTCGGTTCGGTGATCTTCGTGGTGGTGGTGGTCGGCGGCATGGGCTCGCTCTCGGGCGCGTTCCTCGCGTCACTGCTCATCGGTGTGCTGCAGACCTTCGCTGTGGGTCTGGACCATTCGTTCATCAGCGTGGCGCAGCAGATGGGCATGCAACTGTCCGATGCCGCACGGAACAACTCGGTGCTCAAGCTCACCCTGTCGCAGGTGGCGCCCATCCTGCCGTATCTCTTCCTGGTGCTGATCCTCATCTTCCGGCCCAAGGGGCTGCTCGGGACGCGTGAGGGCTGATGGCGATGAAACAGTATTACGAATTCAAACCCCTGAACGTCGGCCGCTGGCTGGTCTGGTCGCTGTTCGCCCTGGTGCTGCTGGTCGCACCGCTGGTGTTCAGCAGCAACCTGTCGGTGACCATGCTCACGCAGATGGGCATCGCCATCATCGCCTGCCTGTCCTACAACATCCTGCTGGGGCAGGGCGGCATGCTCAGCTTCGGCCACGCGGTCTACACCGGCCTGGGTTCCTACCTGGCCATCCACGCGCTCAACTGGGCCAGCGGCGGCGGCTGGCCGATCCCGGTGAGCCTGATCCCGCTGGTCGGTGGCCTGGCCGGCCTGTTCTTCGCGGTCCTGTTCGGCTACGTGACGACCAAGAAGGCCGGCACCCCGTTCGCCATGATCACCCTGGGCATGGCCGAGCTGGTGTTCGCCATGTCGCTGATGTTCTCCGAGTTCTTCGGCGGTGAGGCGGGTGTCTCGGGCAACCGCGTGGTCGGCGACCCCTTCATGGGCATCACGTTCGGTCCGCCGGTGCAGGTCTATTACCTGATCGCGGTCTACACCTTCGTCTGCGTGGCGCTGATGTTCGCCTTCACGCGCACGCCGCTGGGCCGCATCCTCAACGCGGTGCGCGACAACCCGGAGCGCGTGGAGTTCATCGGCTACAACACGCAGAAGGTGCGTTACCTGGCGTTCATGATCGCGGGCTTTTTCGCTGGCATCGCGGGCGGCCTGGGCGCCATCAACTTCGAGATCGTCACCGCCGAAGTGGTGGGCGCGGCGCGCTCGGGCGGCTACCTGCTGTTCACCTTCCTGGGCGGCGCCACGTTCTTCTTCGGTCCCATCATCGGCGGCGTGCTCATGGTGCTGGCCGCGGTGCTGCTGTCCGAACTGACCAAGGCCTGGCTGCTGTACCTGGGTCTGATCTTCCTGTTCATGGTCATGTACGCGCCGGGCGGCATTGCCAGCCTGATCATGATGAACCTGCGCGTGGCCTCGTTCGGCCGCCTGCGCGAGGTGTGGGTCGCTTACCTGGCGCTGGGGGTAACGGCGCTGGTGGTGCTGCTGGGCGCGGGCTCCATGGTCGAGATGATCTACCACCTCAAGCTGGATGCCGCCATGGGCGACGAACTGCGCTACCTGGGCATGACCCTGCACCCCTCGCAGGTCGGTAGCTGGTTCGGGTCGGTCTTTGTGACGCTGACCGGCCTGGGCATCTTCGAGCTGGCCCGGCGCCAGTTCCTGCAGCAGTGGTCGGCCATCCAGACCGACATCGAAAAAGAAATCAAGCGCCGGGAGACGCAATGAGCACCGTGACGAATGCGCCCGCGGCGCCCCACGACCAGTCCATGAGCCACGTGCACTCGGGTGGCTACGCGCTGGAGCTGCGCGACCTGCGCAAGAGCTTTGGCAAGACCGAGATCATCCGCGGGGTTCAACTGGCGGTGCGCCCCGGCGAGCGCGTGGCCATCATCGGCCCCAACGGCGCGGGCAAGTCCACGCTGTTCAACCTGATCTCGGGCCGCTTCGAGCCCAGCAGCGGCGAGGTGGTGCTCAACGGCACCCGCATCGACGGCAAGAAGCCGTTCGAGATCAACCGCCTGGGTCTCTCGCGCAGCTTCCAGATCACCAACATCTTCCCCAAGCTCAGCGTGTTCGAGAACCTGCGCTGCGGCGTGCTCTGGAGCCTGGGCTACAAGTACACGCTGTTCCGCTTCCTGGCCGACCTGCGCGACGCCAACGAACGCGCAGAAGAACTCATGAAGATGATCCGGCTGGACAAGAAGCGCGAAACCCTGGCCATGAACCTGACCTATGCCGAGCAGCGTGCGCTGGAGATCGGTATCACCATCGCCGGCGGCGCCAACGTCATCCTGCTGGACGAACCCACGGCCGGCATGAGCAAGAGCGAGACCAGCCGCTTCATCGACCTGATCCGCGAGGTGACGGTGGGCAAGACCCTGCTGACGGTGGAGCACGACATGGGCGTGGTGTTCGGCCTGGCCGACAAGATCGCGGTGGTGGTGTACGGCGAGGTGATCGCCTTCGACACGCCCGAGGCCGTGCGCGCCAACCCCAAGGTGCAGGAGGCCTACCTGGGCTCGGTGCTGGCCGACGAACAAGCAGCATCGGTTGGACATTGAAGGAGGCACCGACATGCTGAAGATCGACAACCTCCACGCCTACTACGGCAAGAGCCATGTGCTGCACGGCGTTTCGTTCGAGGTGGGCAAGGGCGAAATCGTGGCCTTGCTGGGCCGCAACGGATCGGGGCGCTCCACCACGGCCAAGGCCATCATGGGCCTGGTCGATTGCGAGGGCCGCATCGAATGGAAAGGGCAGGGCATCCAGGGCCAGAAGCCTTTTGAGATCGCGCATCTGGGTATTGGCTACGTGCCGGAAAACCGCGACATTTTTCCCAAGCTCACGGTGCACCAGAACCTGCTGCTGGGTCAGAAGGGCAAGGGCCAAGGCTCCCGCTGGAGCTTCGACGACATGTACGCCATGTTCCCGCGCCTGAAGGAACGCCAGCACACCGAAGCGGGCGTGCTCTCGGGCGGTGAACAGCAGATGCTGACCCTGTGCCGCACGCTCATGGGAGACCCCGACCTCATCATCATCGACGAGCCCACCGAAGGCCTGGCGCCCAAGATCGTGGAGCTGGTGGGCCAGTACCTGCAGAAGCTCAAAGGGCGCGGCATTTCGGTGCTGCTGATCGAGCAGAAGCTCACCATCGCCATGAACATTTCCGACCGGGCGCTGGTCATGGGCCACGGCAGCATCGTGTTCCAGGGCACGCCGGATTCGCTCCGCGC
>NZ_JBPCSJ010000162.1:0-9451 GCF_051007235.1 Hydrogenophaga sp.
GAACAGCGTCATGCGCATCTCTTGTGTGGCGATCGGCAGGCCGAGGATGCGCTTGAAGTCGGTGAAACCGTTGTTGCCACCCATGCCGGTCTCGTTGCGGAAGAACAGCAGCAGCGCGGCGTAGGTCAGCGCCTGCGTGATGATGGAGAAGTACACGCCCTTGATGCGCGAGCGGAAGGCAAAGTAGCCGAACGCAAAGGCCACCAGGCCCGGCACCAGCACGATCAGCAAAAGGGTCGCGATGAAGCTGTCGCTCAAGGCCCAGTGCCAGGGCAGTTCCTTCCAGTCCAGGAAGACCATGAAATCGGGCAGCTCGCTTTTGTAGTTGCCCTCCAGGCCGATCTGGCGCATGAGGTACATGCCCATCACGTAGCCGCCGAGCGCGAAGAACAGGCCGTGGCCAAGCGACAGGATGCCGGTGTAGCCCCAGATCAGGTCCATGGCCAGGGCACAGATGGCGTAGCACATGATCTTGCCCAGCAGGCCGACCATGTAGTCGGACAGGTGGAACGCACTGCCCTCGGGCACCAGCAGGTTGAGCGCCGGCGCCACGGCGCAGACCACCAGCAGCGCCACCATCACGCCACTGAAGGCGCCCCGCGTGAGCAGCGGGCCAGGGGTGGGAAGAGAAACAGAAGCAGTGGTCATAGGAACACATCCATGCAAGCGGGGGTCCATGTCGAGAGTGCCGCGGAACCGGCTCCGCCGGGCCGCAGGCGCTGCCCCTTGAGGGGCGGAGCGGCCACACGCAGTGGGCAAGCGACGGGGGTGGTCATGCTTCTCGGCCCTTGAAGGCAAAGATGCCCTGCGGACGTTTCTGGATGAACACGATGATGAACACCAGCACCGCGATCTTGGCCAGCACGGCACCGGCCCAGCCTTCGAGCAGCTTGTTCAGCAGGCCCAGGCCCAGCGCGGCGTACACCGTGCCGGCCAGCTGCCCCACACCGCCGAGCACCACCACCATGAAGCTGTCGACGATGTAGCTCTGGCCCAGGTCGGGGCCGACGTTGCCGATCTGGCTGAGGGCGCAGCCCGCCAGCCCGGCGATGCCGGAACCGAGCGCGAAGGCATAGGTGTCGATGCGGGCGGTGTTCACGCCCATGCAGCTGGCGATCGGGCGGTTCTGCGTCACACCGCGCACGAACAGGCCCAGCCGGGTGCGGGTGATCAGCAGCGTCACGCCCAGCAGCACCGCGCCGGCAAAGGCCACGATGATGATGCGGTTCCACGGCAGGGTGAGGTTGCCCAGCAGTGTGATGCTGCCGCTCATCCAGCTGGGGTTTTCCACGCCCACGTTCTGCGCGCCGAACAGGCTGCGCACGCCCTGCATCAGCACCAGGCTGATGCCCCAGGTGGCCAGCAGCGTTTCCAGCGGGCGGCCGTACAGGAAGCGGATGACCGTACGCTCCATGGCCGCGCCCACCAGGGCGGCCGTGACGAATGCCACCGGCAGCGCGGCCAGCAGGTACCAGTCGAACAGGCCGGGCAGCGTGTTCTTGAAGAACACCTGCACCGCCCAGGTGGCGTAGGCGCCGATCATGATCAGCTCGCCATGGGCCATGTTGATCACGCCCATCAGCCCGTAGGTGATGGCCAGGCCCAGCGCTGCCAGCAGCAGGATGCTGCCCAGGCTGATGCCGGTGAAGGCTTGCGACAGCGCGCTGGACACGGCCAGCGAACGGTCCAGCGATGCGATGGCGGCGCTGAGCGCGGCCTTGACGCTGGCGCTGCTTTCGGCGGCCAGCTGCGCGGCCAGCAGGGGGCGCAGCGCCGGCTGGCCCATGTTGCCCAGGGTCTGGGCGGCGGCCAGGCGCTGCGCCTCGTCGTCGCTGGCCAGCTGCATGGCGGCGCGCGCCTGCTCCAGCAGATCACGGGCCTTGGGGTCCAGCGTGCCGGCCAGTGCTTTGTCCACCAGCGGCAGCTGGCTAGCGTCGGGAGCATCGAACGCCGCGCGCTGCAGCAGGCCGGCGGCCTCTCGCTGCAGGGTGGCATCGGTGCCAAATAGGGCCCGCGTGGCCAGCGCCGTTTCCAGCGCGCCACGCAGGCGGTTGTTGACCACCGCGTCTTCCGCGGTGTCGGTCGGGGTGGCGGCGGCACCGGTCACCGCGTCGGTGGCGCTGCCGTCGGCGGCCACGATCAGCACCTGCTCGCCCTGCACCTTCACGGCGTCCTCGGACAGGGCCTGGATCAGCGCCAGCCCCTTCTCGTCTGCGGCCGCGGCCAGCCGGTTGAGCGTCGCGATGCGTTCATCGCTGTCACCCGCGGCCAGGGTCAGGGCCTCGGCCGGGGTGAGGGCGTGTGCACTGGCGGCGCCGATCAGGCACAGCAGGACAAGACAGGTTCGCAACCAGCGCATCACGTCTCCCGCTTACTTCTTTTCCGGAACGTTCTTCTTGCCCTTGTTCTCGGCGATGTAATCGCTCCACGGGTCGGCCTGCACCGGGCCCTTGGTCTTCCACACCACGTTGAACTGGCCGTCGGCCTTGACCTCACCGATGAACACCGGCTTGTGCAGGTGGTGGTTTTCCTTGTCCATGGTGGACACGAAACCGCCCGGGGCCTGGAAGGTCTGACCGGCCATGGCGGCGATGACCTTGTCGGTGTCGGTGGACTTGGCCTTGGCGACGGCCTGGGCCCACATGTTGATGCCGATGTAGGTCGCTTCCATCGGGTCGTTGGTCAGCGGCTTGTCCTTGTGACCTGCGATGTTCTTGGCCTTGGCGTTGGCGCTCCACTTCTTGACGAACTCGGTGTTGGCCGGGCTCTTGATGGACATGAAGTAGTTCCAGGCAGCCAGGTGGCCCACCAGCGGCTTGGTGTCCACGCCGCGCAGTTCTTCTTCACCCACGGAGAAGGCCACCACCGGCACATCGCTGGCCTTCAGGCCGGCGTTGCCCAGTTCCTTGTAGAACGGCACGTTGGAATCGCCGTTGATGGTGGAGACCACAGCCGTCTTCTTGCCTTCGGAAGCGAACTTCTTGATCTTGGCGATGATGGTCTGGTAGTCGGAGTGACCGAAGGGGGTGTACTCCTCCATGATGTCGCTCTCGGGGATGCCCTTGGCCTTGAGGAAGGCGCGCAGGATCTTGTTGGTGGTGCGGGGGTACACGTAGTCAGTGCCCAGCAACACAAAGCGCTTGGCGCTACCGCCGTCCTTGCTCATCAGGTATTCCACCGCGGGAATGGCCTGCTGATTGGGCGCGGCGCCGGTGTAGAACACGTTCTTGGACAGCTCTTCGCCTTCGTACTGCACCGGGTAGAACAGCAGGCTGTTCTTTTCTTCGAACACCGGCAGCACCGACTTGCGGCTCACCGACGTCCAGCAGCCGAACACCACGGCCACCTTGTCCTGGTCGATCAGCTGCTTGGCCTTCTCGGCGAACAGCGGCCAGTTGGAGGCTGGGTCGACGACCACAGGTTCGAGCTTCTTGCCCATCACGCCGCCCTTGGCGTTGATCTCGTCGATGGCCATCAGGGCCACGTCCTTGAGCACGGTTTCCGAAATGGCCATCGTGCCCGACAGCGAGTGCAGCACACCGACCTTGATGGTGTCGGCAGCGTGGGCGGGCAGGCCCATGGCGCCCAGGGCGGCCGCGACCGACAGGGCTTTGAGGGTGAATCGACGTTGCATCATGGCGCTTCTCCAGGGGTTCAAAAACATCCGTTGAGGGGGTCTGACTTTCGCCACCTCACACCGTTGGAGCGGTGTTCGATGGGGTCAGACGGATGCTAGGGAGAACCCTGAACAGCGTCTGTACGCCGGGTGGCGTACATCAAGGCATCCCGGGCCGCACACACGCCTCCTGGCGCACGCACGGACCCGCTCAGCCGCCCCGCGGCTGCAGCAGCGGCACGCGGTTGATGGCCATCGCGGCCGCGGCCGTGCGCGTCTCCACCCCCAGCTTGGCGTGGATGCGTTCCAGGTGCTTCTTCACCGTGGCCGGGCTGGCCCCCAGGATGTCGCCGATGTCGCGGTTGATCTTGCCCTTGACCACCCAGTAGAGCACCTCGGCCTCGCGAGCGGTCAGGCCAAACGCCTGCGAGAGCGCTTCGAGCACAGCGGCATCCGAGGTTTCCTGCATCACGATCAGCCAGTCGCCGGGTTCGCCGAACTCGTTGCCGTCCTCGTCGCCCACGCACTGGTGCAGGCGGAAGGTCAGGCGCCGCGGCCCCTGGTCCAGCGTCAGGCGCGGCGGCTCGCGCAGCGGCTGGCCGGGCACGGGCGCTCGCTGCAAGTCGGGCAGCAGGCGGTCCAGCCACTGCAGCACGGCCGGCGGCGTGGTGGGCGCTTCGGTGCCGCAGTAACGGGCCAGCAGGTCGCGCGCCAGCGGTGTCTGCCACATCAGGCGGCCGTCGCGGGCGCGCACGGTGATGGTGGCGTAGCCGAAGGCGTCGAGCGCGTTGCGCGCCTGGCTGCGCTCCACCGCGCCCTGGCGCACGTGGCGCGCGGCGCGCAGGTGCACGCCCATGCGCGCCATCACCTCGCGCGGCTTGATGGGCTTGGTCACGTAGTCCACACCCCCGGCGTCGAGCGCGGCCACCAGGTGCTCGGTCTCGGTCAGGCCGGTCATGAAGATGATGGGGATGTGGGCGGTGGCGGGCTCGGCCTTCAGGCGCCGCGCCACTTCAAAGCCGTCGATGCCGGGCATGACGGCGTCGAGCAGCACCACGTCGGGCAGGGCCTGGGTGGCGCGGCGGATGGCGGCCTCGCCGTCGAGCGCGACCAGCACGGTGTAGCCGGCTTCGTCCAGCGCGTCGTGCAGCGGGGCCACGTTGTCGGGCACGTCGTCGACGATGAGAACCACCAGCGCTTCGGTCGCGGGCAGGTTGGGGAGGATGCGTTCGGCGGACACGGGCGGGGCGTTCATGGGGATGGGGTGGCCGGTTGCGGCGCGGTGGGGGCCTGCAGCAGCCGTTGTTCAATGGCTTCAAACCGGAACTCGCGCGCCAGGGCGTGCAGGCCCTGGGCAAAGGCGGCTTGCTCGGGGCGTTGGCGCACCCAGTCGTCCAGCCACTGGGCGATGCCTTTGTAATAGCCCAGCCGCACCAGCTCCAGCAACGGCGCCAGTTCGGCAGCCGGTGGCAGTGCGCCGTCGGCCGGCGGCGTCGCGGTCGAGGGTGCCTGCATCGGCGATGGCGCCGCTGCCACGGCGGCGGCCAGCGGTTCGGCCGCGTGCGTCCAGCGCAGGCCCAGCTGCTGCCCCAGCCAGGCGATGAGTTCTTCGCGCCGCACCGGCTTGACAAAAAAGGCTTGCTCGACGGGCACACCCTCCACGGTGTCGGCGTGCAGGCCTTTGTCGAACGCGTTGGCCGAGACGATGGCCATGGGCACGCCGGCCCAGCCGCCCGCGCGCAGGCGGCGCAGCGTCTCCCAACCGTCGATGCCGGGCATGGCCAGGTCCATGAATACGGCGTGCGGCGCGCGCTCGCTGCCCGGCGCCACGCCGTCGAGCAGCGCCAGCGCGTCGTGCCCGCTGGTGGCCAGCAGCACCTCAAAGCCCAGCGGCTGCAGCCAGCGCGCCAGCAGTTCGCGGTCGCTTTCTTCGTTGTCGACCACCAGTACGCGCCGGCGCGGTCCCTCGTAGCCCGTCACGGCGGGCACCGGCCGTGTGCGCTGCGCAGCCACGCCGTGCAGTTCGGGCAGGAACAGGCGCACGCTGAACACCGTGCCCAGGCCCGGCGTGCTGCGCACGGTCATTTCCCCCCCCATCAGGTCGGTCAGCATCTTGGCGATGGTCAGACCCAGGCCGGTGCCGCCACTGGCGTGTTCGCCGGCAGCGCTCTGCCCACGGTGAAAGGGCTCGAACACCTTGTCCAGCTCGGCCGCGCTCATGCCCGGCCCGGTGTCGTGCACCTCGAACTGCGCCATCTCGCGCGCGTAGCGCACCACCAGCCGCACCTGCCCCACGCGCGTGAACTTGACGGCGTTGCCTAGCAGGTTGATGAGGATCTGGCGCAGGCGCTTTTCGTCGGTGCGCACCGCCAGCGGCAGCGTGCCCTGCGGCTCGAAGGCAAAACGCAGGCCCTTGGCGGCGGCCTGCAGCTCGAACAGGCTCGCCACCTCCTGCATCGCGTCGGCAAAGGCCATGGGTTTGACGTCCAGCGCGAGGCGGCCGGACTCGATGCGCGCGATGTCCAGCGTGCCCTCGATCAGCGACAGCAGGTGTTCACCGCCGCGGTGGATGACGCGGATGGCCTGCGCCCGGTGCGGCGCGACGCCGGTGTCCTCCTGCAGCAGCTGCGCGTAGCCCAGGATGCTGTTGAGCGGCGTGCGCAGTTCGTGGCTGATGGTGCTGATGTAGCGGCTCTTGGCCTGGTTGGCCTGCTCGGCCGCGTGGCGGGCCTGTTGCAGGGCTTCGTCGGTCTTGCGGTGGCTGTCGATCTCCTGCATCAGCAGCCGGGTCTGGCGGTTGGATTCTTCCTGCGCCACCTCGCGGCTCTTGTGCGCCAGCACCAGCCACCAGGCCACCGTGCCGGCGATCAGCAGCAGCACGGCGTAGACCTGCAGGAAGCCGGCGCGCAAAGCGCCGTCGACCAGGCTGGCGTCGCTGGTGACCGCGTCCAGCCCCTGCACCTGTTGGCGGTACAGCAGGGCCAGCACAGCGGCCAGCACCGGCGCCATCACGCCCATGATGAGCAGGTAGTGCGCCAAACCCGCTTGCAGGTAGGGCCACATGCGCTGGGGCAGCACCGCGCGCAGCGCCGCCAGCCACTGCACCTGCAGGCGCGCATGGGGCTTGCACAGGTCGCCGCAGCGCGCGTCCAGCGAGCAGCACAGCGAACAGATGTGTCCCTGGTAGGCCGGGCAGTGGGCCATGTCGGGGCCTTCGTATTCGCGTTCGCACACGATGCATTTCAAAACACCCCCCGCGCCGCCTGCGGCGTCACCCCCCTCAAGGGGGGCAACACCTGCGGCCGGGCGGAGCCCGTTCCGCGGTGTTTCTGGATGGGCTTCCCCTCGGGCCACCGGGCGGAGGTTGTGCCACATCACCTTCTGTTCTGCAGGCCTCGCGATGTAGTAACGCCCCTTGGTCACCCAGGCGATCAGCGGCGCGGTGATGAGCGCCGTGACCATGGCGATCACGGCCGAGAAGGCCTGGGCCAGCGGGCCCATGAGGCCCAGGTAGGCCAGGATGGACAGCACCGAGGCCAGGCCCATGGCGCCCACACCGACGGGGTTGATGTCGTACAGGTGCGCGCGCTTGAATTCGATGCCCTTGGGACTCCAGCCCAGCGGCTTGTTGATGACCAGGTCGGCCACCACGGCCATGATCCAGGCGATGGCGATGTTGCTGTACAGGCCCAGCACCTCGCCGATGGCGTGGAACACGTTCATCTCCATCAGCATGAAGGCGATGAGCGTGTTGAACACCACCCAGACCACCCGCCCCGGGTGGCTGTGCGTCAAGCGCGAGAAGAAGTTGCTCCAGGCCAGCGAGCCGGCGTAGGCGTTGGTGACGTTGATCTTGAGCTGCGACACCACCACGAACAGCGCCGTGGCCGCCACTGCCCAGCCGTAGGGCAGGATGTATTCGTAGGCGGCCAGGTACATCTGGTTCGGGTCCACCGCCCGTTCGGGCGAGACCATGTGGGACAGCGCCAGCCAGGCCAGCAGCGCGCCGCCCAGCATCTTGCACACCCCCAGCAGCACCCAACCCGGCCCGCCGGCCAGCACACCGGCCCACCAGCGCACCACCCGGCCCGGCTGCGGTGCGGGCATGAACCGCAGGTAGTCGGCCTGCTCGCCCATCTGGGTGATGAGCGCGATGCCCACGGTGAGCGCCGCACCAAACAGGTGCCACGAGAAATCGCGTCCGGCGCCAGACTCACCACCGTAGTGCACGATGCCGGTGAATGCACCGGGATCGAGCGTCCACACCGCCACAAAAGGCACCAGCATCATCACCAGCCACAACGGCTGCGTCCACACCTGGAAGCGGCTGATGGCCGACACCCCGTGGGTGACCAGCGGGATCACCACCACCGCGCAGAGCAGGTAGCCCCAGGCTGGCGGGATGTCCAGCGCCAGTTCCAGCGCGTAGGCCATGACGGCTGCCTCCAGCGCGAAGAAGATGAAGGTGAAGCTGGCGTAGATGAGGGACGTGATGGTCGAGCCGATGTAGCCGAAACCCGCGCCGCGGGTGAGCAGGTCCATGTCCACCCCGTGGCGCGCCGCGTGGACGCTGATGGGCAGCCCTGCCAGGAAGATGATCAGCCCCGTGGCCAGGATGGCCCAGAAAGCGTTGATGAAGCCGTACTGCACCAGCAGCGTGGCGCCCACGGCCTCCAGGATCAGAAACGAAGCCGCGCCGAACGCGGTGTTGGCCACCCGCCATTCGCTCCACTTGCGAAAGCGCTGCGGCGTGTAGCGCAGCGCGTAGTCCTCCAGCGTCTCGCTGCCGACCCAGCTGTTGTAGTCGCGGCGCACCTTGATGATGCGCTGGGGCGGAGCGGGATCGGGCCTGGGGTTCACATGGCGGTTTGTGCAGCTTTCGTGCCGGCCCCGGCAGGGCACGGGATTTGCTGTCGGGTCCCAACGAACAAGGACCGACCATGGAACTGACTCCGCGAGAAAAAGACAAGCTGTTGATCTTCACCGCCGCCCTGCTGGCCGAACGGCGCCAGGCCCGCGGCCTCAAGCTCAACTACCCCGAAGCCGTGGCCCTGATCAGCGCGGCCGTGATGGAAGGCGCCCGCGACGGCAAGACCGTGGCCCAGCTCATGAGCGCCGGCCGCAGCGTGCTCACGCGCGAGGACGTGATGGAGGGCGTGGCGGACATGATCCCCGACATCCAGGTGGAAGCCACCTTCCCCGACGGCACGAAACTCGTCACCGTTCACCAACCGATACCTTGACCCACCGCAGAGGCCCTCATGAAACTGCTTCCCAAATCCCTGCTGACCGCCGCCCTGGCCACCACCGCCTTCGCCGCCCAGGCCCACACCGGCCACGGCACCCACAGCCTGATGGAAGGTCTGGTCCACCCCTTCGGTCTGGACCACCTGCTGGCCATGGTGGCCGTGGGCGTCTGGTCGGCATCCGCCCTGCCGCAGGGCAAGGCCTGGCAGGGGCCCGCCACCTTCTTGCTGGCGTTGGTCATCAGTGCAGCGCTCGGCGCGGCCGGCGTCACCGTTCCGTACCTGGAGCACGCCATCTCACTGAGCGTGGTGCTGTTCGGCCTGATGCTGATCGTCGCCACCCGCCCCCTGCCGCCCGCACTGGGCCTGGGCCTGATCGCCGCGGCTTCTTCGCTGCACGGCCTGGCCCACGGCACCGAAACGCCCGCCTCGGGCTTCGCCAGCTACGCGGCTGGCTTCCTGCTGACCACGGCGGCCCTGCACCTCGGTGGCCTGGGGCTTGGCCAGGCGATCCGTCGCCTGTTCGCCGAACGCCGCGGCATGGCTCTGGGCAGCCTGGGCGCGGCGCTCGGCGGGGCTGGGCTGTACC
>NZ_JBPCSJ010000163.1:0-4394 GCF_051007235.1 Hydrogenophaga sp.
TCGGGCAGGCGGGCCAGCACCAGGTGCACGATGTTGGCGGCCATGTCGTGTTCACCGGCGCTGATGAAGATCTTGTTGCCGGTGATCTTGTAGGTGCCGTCGGCCTGCGGTTCGGCCTTGGTGCGCATCAGGCCCAGGTCGGTGCCGCAGTGGGGTTCGGTCAGGCACATGGTGCCGGTCCACTCGCCGCTGACCAGCTTGGGCAGGTACAGGGCCTTCTGCTCGGGCGTGCCGTGCTCGTGCAGCGCGGCGTAGGCGCCGTGGCTCAGGCCGGGGTACATGGTCCAGGCCTGGTTGGCCGAATTCATCATTTCGTACAGGCACTGGTTCACCACCAACGGCAGGCCCTGGCCGCCGTACTCGGGGTCACAGCTCAGGGCCGACCAGCCACCGTCGGTGTAGGTCTTGTAGGCGTCCTTGAAGCCAGCGGGTGTCTTCACCTCGTGCGTGGTCTTGTCCAGCGTGCAGCCTTCGGTGTCGCCGCTGATGTTGAGCGGGAAGATCACCTGCGCGGCGAACTTGCCGGCCTCTTCCAGCACGGCGTTGATGGTGTCCGCATCCATCTCGGCGTGCTGCGGCATGGTCTGGAAATCGGCGCTGACGTTCAGCACCTCGTGCATCACAAACTGCATGTCGCGCAGGGGCGGGTTGTAGACGGGCATGGGTGGACTCCTGTGGTGGGTTTGTGAGGAAAGCGGATCAGGCCGCCGCGCGGGGCTTGCGAGCCGTGGCCTTGCGGGGGGAGGACGGGGCGGGCGCGTGCTCGCCGATGCTGTAGCGCGCCACGATCCCTTCGAAAGCGGTCAGCGCGCGGCGCAGCGATTCGGGGCTGCGCAGGAAGCGGGCTTCGTAGTGCAGCGCGAGGATCAGGGCGTGGATCTCGAAGCCCATCTGGCCGGCGTCGGTGTCGGCGCGCAGGTGGCCTTCGGCCACAGCGATCTCGATGGCGCGCTGCATGGCGGCCAGCCAGGTGTTGACCGAGCTGGCCAGCGCGTCGCGCACCGGGCCGGGCCGGTCGTCGAATTCGACCGCGCCGCTGATGTAAATGCAACCCGAGTCGATTTCGACCGAGGTGCGCTTCATCCAGTTGTCGAACATGGCGCGCAGGCGCGGCAGGCCGCGCGCGGCGGTCATGGCCGGGTAGAAGACTTCTTCCTCGAAGCGGTGGTGGTACTCGCGCACCACCGAGATCTGCAGCTCTTCGCGCGAGCCGAAGTGGGCGAACACGCCCGACTTGCTCATCTGCATGACCTCGGCCAGCGCGCCGATGGACAGACCTTCGAGACCGATCTGCGTGGCCAGGCCCAGCGCCGCATCGACGATGGCGGCCTTGGTCTGCTGGCCCTTCTGCAGCGGGCGGCTGGCGTCGGCAGCGGCGCGGGCACGTTGGGCGGGACGGGTGACGGGCATGGGCGGTGGAACCGGACGGTGGGGTAAAAAAAGACCGCTCGACAAATCGAACGGTCGTGCTATTTTTACCGCAAATCCCGCCCAGCGGGCAAGCCTGTCCGGCTTTGGGGGATTTTTGTTTAGGGCGCAGGCCCTAAAACGTCACACCCGGTGGCCCGGTCGGCGGTCCGTCAGAGGTGTTCGGTCGGCAGCAACAGCGCCAGGCTGTGCTCCAGGCTCTCGCTGGGCAGGCGCTTGAAACCGCTGCGCGCGAAGCGCTGCAGGCGCCCGACGCAAAAGGCTGTGACCACCGAGGCGTCCGCCTGCGCGTCCACCGTGGGCGTGGCGGTGCCGCTGAGCACGGCCGCTTCGCGCAGGTTCTGGCGCAGGGTGGCTTCGATCTTGTCGAAGAACAGGTTCATGCGCTGCTGCAGGCGCTCGTTTTCGAACACCAGGGCATCGCCCACCATCACGCGCGTCATACCGGGGTTCTTCTCGCCGAACTGCAGCAGCAGCGTGACCAGCTTGCGCGAACGCGCTGCGGCATCGGGCTCGCGGTCGCCGAGCTGGCCGACCAGGCCGAAGATGGACTGCTCGATGAACTCGATCAGGCCCTCGAACATCTGCGCCTTGCTGGCGAAGTGGCGGTAGAGGGCGGCTTCGCTCACATCCAGGCGGGCTGCCAGTGCGGCGGTCGTGATGCGTTCGGCCCCGGGCTGCTCCAGCATGGCGGCCAGGGCCTGCAGGATCTGCACCCGCCGCTCGCCCGGCTTGGGCCGTTTGCGCCCAGCACCGGAGGTGGCCGCATCGGCATCGTGGCCGGTGTCGGACGTGGCGTCGGCCGTGTGCAGGGGCTCTGGGGCGCTGGCGGTCATGGGCGGGGAATCCCTCGTTGGGCGGCAGGCGGTGCGGGGCGTGGGCCCCCGCGGGTCGGCCAGGTTGTCATCCTTTGTTTCATTTTCGCACAGCGTTTTCAGGCCGCCCGCGGGCCCGGTGCGGCGACAAACGCCACCCGCACGCACAGGCCCCGACCACCTGGCCCGGTGCGCAATTGCAGCTGGGTGTGGTGCGCGCGCGCGATCTCGTCGGCGATGGCCAGACCCAGCCCGTTGCCTTCACCGGCTGAGCCCTGCAGGCGGTAAAAGCGCTGCAGCACGCGGTCGCGTTCGCCGTCGGGAATGCCCGGCCCGTCGTCCTCGACGCCGATCCAGGCCAGGTCGGCACCGCCCACCTGCTCCTGGCCGCAGCGCAGCGTGATGCATCCGCCATCGGGCGTGTACTTCACCGCGTTGTCCACCAAGTTGATCAGCAGCTCGCGCAGCAGCCAAGCGTGGCCACGCGTCTGCGCGGGCTGGCTCTCCAGGCCCAGGTCGATGCCCTTGGCCGCCGCCGCGTCCAGGTACAGCGCCAGGATGTTCTCGCACAGGTCCTTGAGGTCCACCTGATGGAGCGGCTGGGCGTCGGCGCTCAGCGCATCGGCGCGCGAGAGCGCCAGCAGCTGGTTGGCCAGTTGCGAGGTGCGGCGCGTGGCGTCGCGCAGGCGCTGCACCTGGTCCACGCGCAGGCTGAGCAGGTCGCCCGTGCCCATGCTGCGCGCGGCCTGGGCCCAGGCCTCCACCTGCGCCTGCAGGCCAGCCAGCGGCGTGCGCAACTGGTGCGCGGCATCGGCCACGAAGCGGCGCTGCGCCTCGGACTGCGCGTTGACCAGCGCGAACAGCCGGTTGAGCGAGCTGACCAGCGGCCGCACCTCGGCCGGCGCGCTGTCGGCGTCGATGGGGCTGAGGTCGCGCGGAGAGCGCCGCTCCACCGCCTGCTTGAGGTCGATCAGCGGGCGCAGCGCACGGGCCACGGCCCAGGTCACGGCCACACCGGCCACCACCAGCAGCAGCAGGTTGGGCAGCAACACACGCACCAGCAGCGTGTCCAGCCAGTGCTGGCGCGCGTCGGATCCATCGGCCAGCATCACTATCAGGTCGCCGGCCGCGATGTCGTAACGCTGGGCCACCACGCGGTAGGTGATGCCGCCTTCGACCACGCTCAGGTACTCGGCGCCCTCGGTGGACGGCAGCACCGTGGGCAGCCACGCGTCGCCCAGCACATGCCGGCCGCTGGCTTCGCGGATGGCGTAGGCCGCAAAGCCCTCGCGGTCCTTGAGGAACTCGTCCACCGGCGGCGCCAGCAGCAGGGCCAGCCCAGGGGCATCGCCCGGGGCGAGCGCCGGCGGCGCGGCATCGGCGCTGTGGGTCACCACCACCGAATCGGCCAGCAGAGGCACCAGGCGCAGCAGCTGCTGGTCTTGCTGCAGCGCGGCGGTGCCGGCGCTCTGGTAGTGCAGCCAGAAACTGACCAGCCCCACCAGCCCCAGCGGCAGGAGCAGCAGCAGCATCAGGCGCCGCTGCAGGCCCCAGATCACGCCTTCGGGCCGGGCGCCGGGCTCAGAGGTCGGCCACATGGTCGGCCGGCGCGGCCAGCTCCAGCCGGTAGCCAAAGCCGCGGATGGAGCGCAGCAGCACGCCCGCCGGCTCCAGCTTGGCGCGCAGGCGCGAGACGTAGACCTCGATCGCGTTGGGCGTGATCTCCTTGTCCCAGCCGGTCAGCGCCGCCAGCAGCTTGTCCTTGGCCGCCGGCTTGGGCGCCTGCATCAGCAGGTATTCGAGCACCGTCCACTCGCGCGGACCCAGCTCCATGGGTTTGCTGCCCAGCTGCACGCGGCGCAGCGCGGTGTCCATTTCCAGCGGGCCGAAGGCCAGCACCGCGGACGTGGCGGCCTGCGAGCGCCGCAGCAGGGCGCGCAACCGCGCCAGCAACTCGGGCAGCTCGAAGGGTTTGAGCATGTAGTCGTCGGCCCCCAGGTCCAGCCCTTGCACGCGGTCGTGCAGCGCGTCGCGCGCGGTCAGGATCAGCACCGGCATGGTCAGCCCACGGGTGCGCAGGCGGCGCGTCAGCTCCAGGCCATCGACCCCGGGCAGGCCGATGTCCACGATGGCCAGGTCGAAGCTCTCGCC
>NZ_JBPCSJ010000164.1:0-2113 GCF_051007235.1 Hydrogenophaga sp.
GTCGAGAACCCCGAGACGGTGCCCGAGAACGTGCGCGAGATCGCGCCCACCGTGTTCACCGCCGTGCCGCGCGTGTGGGAGAAGTTCTACTCGGGCGTGATGATCGCCCTCAAGGAAGCGAGCCGCCTGCAGCAGGCCGCCTACGCCTGGGCCATCGGTGTCGGCCAGCGCGTGGCCGACCACGTGCTCAAGGGCGAGACCGTGCCCGCAGGCCTGCAGTGGCAGTTCCGCGCCGCGCGCCTGCTGGTGCTGGACAACGTGCGCAAGCTCATCGGCATCCACCGCGCGCGCTTCCTGGTCACCGGCGCAGCCCCCATCTCGCCCGAGCTGGTGCGCTGGTACCTGGCGCTGGGCGTGCCCATGCTGGAGGTATGGGGCATGACCGAGACCTGCGGTGCGTCCACCGGCATCCCGGCCGAGCGCATCAAGCCCGGCAGCATCGGCCCGGCCGCGCAGTACAACGAAGTGAAGCTGGACCCACAGACCGGCGAGATCCTGGTGCGCGGCCCCAACGTGTTCATGGGCTACCTGAACCTGCCCGAGAAAACGGCCGAGACCATCGACGCCGACGGCTGGCTGCACACCGGCGACGTGGGCGTGGTCGATGAGGAAGGGTTTTTCCGCATCACCGACCGCATGAAGGACATCATCATCACCGCAGGGGGCAAGAACATCACGCCCAGCGAGCTGGAAAACGAACTCAAGTTCTCGCCTTACATCACCGACGCCGTGGTCATTGGCGACAAGCGGCCCTACCTCACCGTGATCATCATGATCGACCAGGAGAACGTCGAAAAGTTTGCGCAGGACAACGACGTGCCCTTCTCCAACTACGCCAGCCTCACCCGCTCGCCCGAGGTGCAGCAGCTGATCCAGGACGTCATCGACGCCACCAACAAGAAGTTCGCGCGGGTCGAGCAGATCAAGCACTTCTGGCTGCTCGACACCCAGCTCAGCGCCGAAGACGAAGAACTCACGCCCACCATGAAGCTCAAACGCAAGCTGGTGCAGCAGAAGTACGCGCAGCAGATCGACGCCATGTACCGCTGAGCGCCGGCCCCGAGCACCACGCTTCCCCCGCCATTCCATCCACCAAGGAGACAAGACCGATGAAAGCCCGAATCTCTCTGACCGCTGCCGCGCTGGCCCTGACGACCGGTGCCGCGCTGGCCCAGTCGCAAGGCGTCAGCAAGGACGAAATCACCCTCGGCTCCATCCAGGACCTGTCCGGCCCGCTGGCCGGCTTCGGCAAGCAGATCCGCCTGGGCATGACGCTGCGCGTGGACGAGATCAACGAGCAGGGTGGCGTCAACGGCCGCAAGCTCAAGCTGCTGGTGGAAGACAGCAAGTACGACCCCAAGAACGCCGTGCTCGCGGCGCAGAAGCTGGTCAACCAGGACAAGATCTTTGCCATGGTCGGCCACCTGGGCACGGCGCAGAACATGGCCGCCATGCCGGTGCAGTTCCAGAAGAACGTTGTCAACTTCTTCCCGGTCACGGCCGCGCGCGAAATGTACGAGCCCTTCCACAAGCTCAAGTACTCGTTCGCCGCCACCTACTTTGACCAGATGAAGAACTCGCTACCCAAGGTGGTGAAGGACAAGGGCGCCAAGAAGGTCTGCGCAGTCTACCAGGACGACGAGTTCGGCCTGGAAGTGCTGCGCGGCGCTAAGGAAGGCCTGAAGTCCATCGGCATGGAAATGGCCGAAGAAGCCAGCTTCAAGCGCGGCGCCACCGACTTCGGTTCGCAGATGCAGAAACTGGCCGCCGCCCAGTGCGACTTCGTCGTGCTCGGCACCATCATCCGCGAGACCGTGGGCACCGTCGCCACCGCGCGCAAGCTCGGCTTCAACCCCACCTTCATGGGCTCCAGCGCGCTCTACACCGACCTGATCCACAAACTCGGCGGCCCCGCCATGAACGGCATCTACGCCACCATGACGGTGCAGAACCCCTACCTGGACGACGCCTCGCAACCCGTGCGCTTCTGGGCCAACAAGTACAAGACCAAGTTCAACGAAGACCCCACCGTGTTCTCGGTCTACGGCTACAACATCATCGACACCTTCGCCAAGGCCGCCGGCAAGGCCGGTGGCAACCTGACCACCGACAG
>NZ_JBPCSJ010000165.1:0-11244 GCF_051007235.1 Hydrogenophaga sp.
GGGGCGGTTGAGCAGCACGTCGGTGTGGCCGTAGCTGGTGTGGATGTCCCAGTGCTCCAGCTGGGTGGTGGCCGGCAGGATGATGTCGGCGTGGTCGGCGGTGTCGGTCTGGAAGTGTTCCAGCACCACGGTGAACAGGTCTTCGCGCGCGAAACCCTGCACTACCTTGCCGGACTCGGGTGCGACCGCCACCGGGTTGCTGTTGTAGACGATCAGGGCTTCGATCTTGGGGCCGAAATCCGCCGAGGTTTCGCGCAGCAGGTCGTCGCCGATGGTCACCATGTTGATGGTGCGTGGTGAGCGGCCGGCCAGCAGGTCCGGCCGGTGCAGCGCCGCGCGGTTGACCGGGAAATGACCCGATGCGGACAGCAGCAGCCCCCCCGCGCGGTGGCGCCAGGCGCCCACCAGAGCGGGCAGGCAGGCCACGGCGCGCACGGCGTTGCCGCCGCCGCGCACGCGCTGCATGCCGTAGTTCAGGCGGATGGCGGCCGGCTTCGTCGTGCCATAGGCGCGCGCCAGGTCGGTGATCTGTTGCACCGGCACGCCGCAGACCTCGGCCGCGCGCTCGGGCGGCCATTGCAGGGCGCGCTCGCGCAGGCCATCCCAGCCCAGGGTGTGGCGGTCGATGTAGTCGTGGTCCAGCCAGTCGTGCACGATCAGCTGGTGCATCAGCGCCAGGGCCAGCGCTGCGTCGGTGCCGGGGCGCAGCTGGATGTGCTCGTGGCATTTTTCGGCGGTTTCGCTGCGGCGCGGGTCGATGCAGACCAGGCGTGCGCCGTCGCGTTTGGCCTGCTGGGCCAGGCGCCAGAAATGCAGGTTGCTGGCGATCGAGTTGCTGCCCCAGATCAGAATGAGCTTCGACTCGGCGAAGAACTCCAGCTTCATCCCCAGCTTGCCGCCCAGGGTGTGCACCAGGCCTTCGCCGCCAGCGGCGGCGCAGATGGTGCGCTCCAGATGCGAGGCACCCAGCCGGTGAAAGAAGCGCGCGGCCATCCCCTCGCCCTGCACCAGGCCCATGGTCCCGGCGTAGCTGTACGGCAGGATGGCCTGTGGGTCGCGGGCCGCGATGGCTTTGAGCCGGCTGGCGATTTCATGGAGCGCCTCGTCCCAGCCGATGGGCGTGAACTGGCCGCTGCCCTTGGGGCCGACACGGCGCAGCGGCGTCAGGATGCGTTCGGGGTGGTAGGTGCGTTCGGTGTAGCGCGAGACCTTGGTGCACAGCGCACCGTCGGTGTGGCGGTGTGCCGGGTTGCCGTGCACCCGCACGGCCACGCCGTTCTCGACCGTGGTCAGCAGGGCGCAGGTGTCGGGGCAGTCGTGCGGGCAGGCGCCGCGCACAACGGTCGGCATGGAGGGGGTGGCGGTGGCGTTCATCGGCAAGGGATGACCAGAGGTCGGCGGGTGCGGTGGGGTGGTGGGTTCTGCGGTAGGCTTCGCGTCCTGCAGCGGGCCGAGCCTCTTGGTAGAGGGCGGCCCGTGAGATCTAAAAACAGCATAGCAGGACCCCCCTCATGCGACGTCGTCTGGCCATTTCTTCTCTGGGCTCTTGGGTGGGCGCCGCGGCGCTCGGCACCTGGTCGCATGCGGCCCGCGCGCAAAGTGCGGGCGTGGCCGACGACCGTGTCGTGCTGGGCCAGTCCGCGCCCTTCAGTGGTCCGGCCGCCCAGCTGGGGCTGCAGTTCCACCTGGGGGCGCAGCTGCACTTCGAAGCGGTCAACGCCAAGGGCGGCATCAACGGCCGGCGCATCGAGCTGCAGCGCCTGGACGACGGCTACGAGCCCGAGCGCTGCGTTGCCAACACCCGGCAGCTCATCGGGCAAAACGCGTTTGCCCTGTTCGGTTATGTGGGCACGGCCACCAGCCTGGCGGCGTTGCCGCTGGCGACGGAAGCCAAGGTCCCGTTCTTTGCCCCGTTCACCGGCGCGCAGGCGCTGCGCGAGCCTTTCAACCGCTACGCCATCCACGTGCGGGCCTCGTACTTCGACGAAACCGCGGCCATCGTGCGCCAGGTGACGTCGGTGGGCATCCGCAAGCTGGCCGTGTTCCACCAGAACGACGCGTACGGCAAGGCCGGCCTGGAGGGGGTGGAGCGCGCACTGCAGGCGCAGAACCTGGCACCGGTGGCGGTGGGCACGGTGGAGCGCAACAGCACCGAGGTGGCGACCGCACTCAAAGACATTCTGGCCACGCGGCCCGAAGCCATCGTGCAGATCGGCGCGTACAAGGCCTGCGCCACCTTCATCCGGCTGGCGCGCCAGCAGGGCTACGCGGGCAACTTCTACAACGTGTCCTTCGTCGGCACGCAGGCCCTGTCGGACGAGCTGGGCGCCATGGCCAAGGGCGTGGTGGTCAGTCAGGTGATGCCGTTCCCGTATGCGCCGGTCATCCCGCTGTCGGGCGACTACCTGGCTGCGCTCAAGGACCAGCGCGGGGTGGCGCCCAACTACTCGGGCATGGAGGGCTTTGTGGCGGCCCGGGTGTTCACCGAGGCGCTCGCGCGCGCGGGCCGCAACCTCACGCGCGAAGGGTTCCTGAACGCGGTGGAGGGCCTGCAGAACCTGAACCTGGGCGGCTTCCCGGTGGACTTCGGCCCCCGGAAACACGCCGGTTCGCGCTTCGTGGAGCTGACCCTGCTGACCGAGGACGGGCGCGTGCGCCGCTGATCGGCGGGCTCACCCCACCAGGGGAGGGGCTGAGCGGGCGGGACAGCCGCCGGGTCCGGGGCTTGGGTAACATGGGTTTTTGACTGCACAACCGGTGCGGCTGCACCGGCGTGAGAGGAACCCCCCCATGCAACTGATCGATTCCATCCTCACCCAGGCGGCCAGCGTGTCCGCCTTGCGGCGCGACATCCACGCCCACCCCGAACTCTGCTTCCAGGAGGTGCGCACCGCCGACCTGGTGGCCGCCAAACTCACCGAATGGGGCATTCCCGTCCACCGCGGTCTGGGCACCACTGGCGTGGTGGGCACCGTGCACGGGCGCGACGGCGGGGCCTGCGGCCGGGCCATCGGCCTGCGGGCCGACATGGACGCGCTGCCCATGACCGAGCTGAACACCTTCGGGCACGCCAGCCGCCACGCCGGCAAGATGCACGCCTGCGGCCACGACGGCCACACCGCCATGCTGCTGGCGGCCGCGCAGCACCTGGCCCAGCACCGGGACTTCGACGGCACCGTCTACCTGATCTTCCAGCCGGCCGAAGAGGGCGGCGGCGGCGCGCGCGAGATGATCAAGGACGGCCTGTTCGACCGCTTTCCCATGCAGGCGGTGTACGGCATGCACAACTGGCCGGGCATGCCGGTGGGCAGCTTTGCCGCCAGCGCCGGCCCGGTCATGGCGTCCAGCAACGAGTTTCACATCACCATCCGCGGCAAGGGCGCACACGCGGCCATGCCGCACAACGGCATCGACCCGGTGCCGGTGGCCTGCCAGATGGTGCAGGCCTTCCAGACCATCATCACGCGCAACAAGAAGCCGGTGGACGCCGGCGTGATCAGCGTGACCATGATCCACACCGGCGAGGCCACCAACGTGGTGCCCGACAGCTGCGAAATCCAGGGCACGGTGCGCACCTTCACCTTCGAGGTGCTGGACCTGATCGAGCAGCGCATGCGCGAGATCGCCGAGCACACCAGCGCCGCTTTTGGGGCGACCTGCGAGTTCCAGTTCAAGCGCAACTACCCGCCCACGGTGAACCACCCGGCCGAAACGGCGTTTGCCCAGCGTGTGGTGGCCGATATCGTGGGCGCGAGTGGCTTGCGGGTGCAGGAGCCCACCATGGGCGCCGAAGACTTCGCCTACATGCTGCAGGCCAGGCCGGGCTGTTATCTGTTCATCGGCAATGGCGACGGCGCGCACCGCGCGGGCTACGAAGGTGGTGGGCACGACGCGGGCCCCTGCATGCTGCACAACCCGCACTACGACTTCAACGACGACCTGATTCCCCTGGGTGCCACCTTCTGGGTGCGCCTGGTCGAGCAATGGCTGGCCCAGCCGCGCGATGGAAAGGCCCCCGCATGATCGAGCCCAACGCCGCGTTCGCGCCCAGCTATGCCCGTGCCCGGGTGCTGTTCCTCGAAGGGGCGGCCGCGGCCGGCATGGCGATCCGCAGCCACAACCACCCGCTGACCGGTGTGGACGGCGAAACCCTGGCCATGGACGTGGCGCTGGACGGCCCGGCCGACGCCGAGCGCCTGCTCATCGTCAGCAGCGCCTGCCACGGCGTGGAAGGGTTCTGCGGCTCGGGCGTGCAGGTGTTCGCCACGCACGACGAGGCCTGGCGCGCCCACGCGCGCGCGGCCGGCGTGTCGGTGCTCTACATCCACGCGCTCAACCCGCACGGTTTTTCGTTCCAGCGGCGCGTCACGCACGAGAACGTGGACCTCAACCGCAACTTCCAGGACTTCCGTCAGCCCCTGCCCGATAACCCGGCTTACGCCGAGTTGCAGGCGTTGCTGTTGCCCGAGACCTGGCCGCCGTCGGCCGAGGTCGAGGCCGCCATCGAGCACTGGGTGGCGCAGCACGGCGAGACGGCCTTCCAGACCGCCGTGTCGCAAGGCCAGTACCGGCACGCCGACGGCCTGTTCTACGGCGGGCAGGCGCCCACCTGGAGCCACCAGACCTTGCGCACGGTGCTGCGCACGCACGCGCGGCGCGCCCGTCGCATCGGCTGGATCGACCTGCACACCGGCCTGGGCCCCAGCGGCGTGGGCGAACGCATCTGCGCCTGCCACGACGACGCCGCCGCGCTGCAGCGCACGCGCAGCTGGTGGGGCAGTGGCGGCCAGACGCCCGTGACCTCGATCTACGACGGTTCGTCCACCTCCGCCAAGCTGACCGGCCTGATGTGGAACGCCGCCTACGAAGAGTGCCCGCAGGCCGAGTACACGGGCATCGCGCTCGAATACGGCACCAAGCCTTTTCCCGAGGTGTTGCAGGCCCTGCGCGCCGACCACTGGCTGCACCGCCACCCGCAGGCGCCCGAGGCCTTGCGCCAGGCGATCCGCCAGCAGATGCGCGACGCGTTCTACGCCGACAACGACCACTGGCGTTTGCAGGTGGTGGGCCAGGCCCGGCAGGCGCTGTTCCAGGCGGTGGACGGCTTGTCGGCCTGACCGCTCGCGGCGCTGCGGGCTCAGCTTTGCAAGGCCATGCGGGCGGAGTCCACGTAGAGGCGCTCCATCGCATCCAGCGGCTGCACCGCTGCTGCGCGCTCCAGCAGGGCGGTGGCCCGGTCCAGGGCGGCCTCGCCTTCCAGCAGCGACCAGCCCTGTGCCACTTCGGCCAGGGTGATGGCCGAATCCGGGTTCAGTGCCAGGGCGCGCGCATAGTGGGCCAGGCCCGCGTCTTTGCGGGCGCCGTAGGTCATGCCGCCGATCAGCTCGCCCACCTTGTCGATGATTTCAGCGTGGAAGCTGCCCACGGCCAGGTGGGCGTCTGCGTGCGAGGGGGCCAGCGCCAGGGTGCGGTCCAGCGCCTGGCGGATCTGCCCGCCCAGCCCCTGCGCCAGCGCCTTGGTGACGCTGATGCCCTGGCTGTAGCGGCCCAGCGCATAGGCCTGCCAGTACCAGGCGTTCGGGTTGTCGGGCGCGCTGGCCTGTTGCTGACGGGCCCGTGCCGCCGCGTCCAGCCAGCGCTGCAGGCGTGCCGGTTCGTGGGCTGCGACGTAGGTCGCGTGCACGCAGGCAGCCTTGTTGGCCAGCGTCAGACCGTCACCGCCCAGGCGCAGGCCGTGGTCGGCAGCGGCCTCGAAGTCGCCGTTGTGGAACAGCAGCCAGCCGTCGATCAGGGCGGGGTCTTGGGGCGGCGGTTCGGCGTCACCGCGGTGCAGCCGGCCCCAGTGCGCCAGCAGGGTATCGGCCTGCAGGTGTGGGCCGACATGGGCGCAAGGGGTCCAGGGGTGCTGGCCGGGCATGGCGGTCAGGTCGGCGTCTGGTACACGCCGGCGAGTTGCAGCAGGTGCTGGCGCTGGCCCGCTTCCAGGTAGGGCGCCAGCAGGTTGAGCACGTGCTGCGCACCGCGCAGCAGGGCCTGCTGCGCGTTGTCGGGTTCCAGCGCGCGGCGCGGGTCGCGCACGTATTCGTAACTCAGCCAGTAGGTCAGCACCACCACCATGCAGTTGGCGGTGGCCTCGACCTCGCGCGTGTCGATGTCCAGCGCGCCGCTGCGGCTCATGCCCGAGAGCAGGGCGCGGATGGCGCGGGTCTTGTTTTTCAGCACACCCTGGAAGCGCGTTTCCAGCAGCCGGTTCTTGGACAGCAGGTCGTTGAGGTCGCGGTAGAGGAAGCGGTACTCCCAGATGATCTCGAACAGCGAGTGCAGGAAGAACCAGGCGTCCTCCACGTTGCGCACGCCGTCGGCCGCGCCCAGCAGTTCGCTCAGCGCCTTTTCGTAACGCTCGAACAGCGAGTTGATCAGCTCGTCCTTGGCCGGGTAGTGGTAGTACAGGTTGCCGGGGCTGATGCCCAGCTCGGCCGAGATCAGGGTGGTGGAGACGTTGGGTTCACCGAAGCGGTTGAACAGGTCCAGCGTCACCTCCAGGATGCGTTCGGCGGTGCGGCGCGGGGCTTTTTTGGCCATGGGTTGGGGTGCTGTTCAGGCGTGGGGCTGCAGGGTCTGCAGGCGGGCCTGCAACTCGTCCAGCGTGGCGTGCAGGCGCTGCGCCGTGGCGTTGGCGCTGCGCAGGGGCCGCAGCAGCTGGCGTGCGGTGTCGTCCAGCGCGTCGGTGTCGATGCGCACGCCGTGCCGGGCCAGCTTCGGTGCCAGCTGTGCCTGGCGTTCGCGCAGCATCTGCCGCGTCTGCTGGTAGGCGTGTTCGGCCAGCTCACGCCGCTGGCGGTAGCTGAAGGTGTTGGCAAAGAACAGCTCGGCGTCGCGCTGGTCGGGTTCGATCAGCACGATGTCGGTGTTGGGGTAGCTGCGCTCGTACTGCTTGAAGCCCAGCTCCAGGCGCGAATGGATCATGGAGCGGAAGGTCTGGCTCATCACCGCGGGGAAACCGCCCTCGATCAGCGAGGGGATGCGCTGCGGGCCACCGGCCGTCGCCCCCGCGTGCGGCGGTGCATCGGGTTCGGCGCGGAACGGCACCAGCGGGTTCAGGCACAGCAGCAGGTCCACGCCTTCGTCCAGCGCCACGCTGGCGTGCAGGGTTTTCTTGAGCGCACCGTCCACATAGTGCTTGCCGTCGATGGACACGGGCGGGAACAGGCCGGGCAGAGCCGCGCTGGCCTGGATGGCGCGCGAGATCGGTACGTGGTCCCAGCCCGGCTGGCCGAACGGCGCGGCCTCGCCGGTGTCCAGCTCGGTGGCCACCAGGGTCAGGCGCGCACGCAGCTGGCGGAAGTCGTTGCTGCGCCCGGGCCGGCTGAACAGGGCTTCGATCTGGCGGTGGATGCCCTCGTTGTCGAGCACGCCGGTGGGCAGCACCGCGCCCAGGCGCTCAAACGCGTAGGTAGCCGACTTGCCCTGCACCCCCCAGTCCCACAGCGCGGCGCCCAGCAGGCCGGGCAGGCGCTGCAGGCGCGCGCCGAACTCGGTCCAGGCCGGTGTCATCAGCCAGGCGGGGTCGACGTGGTCCTGGGTGGCGCGGTCTTCGATGAAGGCCTCGCACAGCTGGCGCGGCGTCAGGCCGTTGGCCAGGCCGGCGACGATGAAGCCGCCGGCCGAGACGCCGACGTAGTGGTCAAACCCGTTGAAGTCCAGGCCCTGCAGCGTTTCATCCAGCGCACACAGCGCCCCGATTTCGTAGATGGCGCCCAGCGGACCACCGCCAGCCAGCGCCAGCGCGGTGCGCGGCTTCGATCGTGACGGAGTGCGGAGGCGGCGGGTCGTCATGGTTTTGAGTGTAGACCTCGGGTGGGAGCGGATCTGCTGCATCGCAGCACGTGGGCCAGACGGCACAACGGGGCGTCGTGCGCCCCGTTGTGGTGGTGTGTCAGCCGTTCAGGCCAGCAGGTGGTCAGGCCGCCTTGGCGCGGCTGGTGGTCTTGCGCGCCGCGGGCTTTTTGGCGGCGGCCTTGACCTCCGTCTTTGCCGCCGTCTTGGTCGCGGCCTCGGTCACCTTCTTGGCCAGGGCTTTGCGTGCCGCCGGCTTGCTGGCCGCCTTGACCGCGGCCATGCCGGGGTGCAGCTGGTGCACCTGCTGGGTCAGCGCGTCGATGCGTTCCATCAGGGTTTCGATGTCGCGGGCCGAGGGCACACCCAGCTTGCCCAGGGCCTTGGCCACGCGGTCTTCGAAGATGTTTTCCAGCTTGTCCCACTGGCCGGCGGCCTTGCTGCCGATCTCGTTGGCCATGTTGCTCATGCGGCTGGTCGCTTCGTTGATGCGCTCTTCGGCCACCGACTGCGTCTTGCGCTGGATCGACAGGCCTTCCTTGACCAGGGTCTCGAAGGCCTTGCCGCCCTCAGCCTGCGCCTTGGAGAACGCGCCCAGGCCGGCCAGCCAGATCTGCTGGGCCGAGTCCTTGATGGCGCCCGACAGCGGGGATGCGCCGGCGGTTGCGGCGGAAGCGGTGGATTTCTGGACTTTCTTGACCATGGTCGGACTCCTTTGAACGGGGCAGGGATGTTGGCAACGACCGTGACCGTGCCATGCAAGAACTGTACGGCGCGGCAGGCGGCCCTGTGTAGGGGCCAGCGACTAATCGGGTCGCGGGTTTGTGCGGAAACAGGGCCTCTGGTGGCTGCGCAAGAATGGCAGGCTGCACACCGCTACAACGACCCCAGGAGAAACGCAATGCATTATTTCGTCACCGGCGCCACCGGCTTCATCGGCAAGCGGCTCGTTCAACAACTGCTGACGCGCAAGGGCGCGGTGGTGCACTTCCTGATCCGCCCCGAAAGCGAGGGCAAGGTCGCTGCGCTGCGCGAGTACTGGGGCCTGAGCGGGCGCACCGCCGAAGCGCGCGCGGTGCCGGTGTTTGGTGACCTCACCGCGAAGAAACTCGGCGTGAGCGCCGAGGCCACCAAGGCGCTCAAGGGTCAGATCGACCACTTCTACCACCTGGCCGCGGTGTACGACCTGGGCGCCGATGAAGAGAGCCAGATCGCCGTCAACATCGAAGGCACGCGCAACACGGTGGAGTTCGCCAAGGCCATCGGCGCCGGACACTTCCACCACGTGTCGTCCATCGCTGCCGCGGGCCTGTACGAAGGCGTGTTCCGCGAAGACATGTTCGAGGAGGCCGAAAACATCGACCACCCGTACTTCATGACCAAGCACGAGAGCGAAAAGATCGTGCGCCAGGAGTGCAAGGTGCCGTGGAGCGTGTACCGGCCCGCGCTGGTGGTGGGCGACAGCCGCACCGGCGAGATGGACAAGATCGACGGGCCGTACTACTTCTTCAAGCTGATCCAGCGCATGCGCCAGATCCTGCCGCCGTGGATGCCCAGCGTGGGCCTGGAGGGCGGTCGCATCAACATCGTGCCGGTGGATTTTGTGGTGGCCTCGCTGGACCACATCAGCCACCAGAAACGTGCCAGCGGCCAGTGCTTCCACCTGGTGGACCCGATGGGCTACCGCGTCGGTGACGTGCTCGACATTTTGAGCAAGGCCGCGCACGCGCCCAAGATGAACCTGTTCATCAACGCGGCGCTGATGGGCTTCATCCCCAAGAGCGTGAAGAAGGGCCTGATGGCGCTGGCGCCGGTGCGCCGGGTCTACAAGGCGGTGATGCAGGACCTGGGGCTGCCCGAGGACATGCTGACCTTCGTCAACTACCCCACGCGTTTTGACTGCCGCGACACGCAGGCCGCGCTCAAGGGCAGCGGCATCGAATGTCCCAACCTCAAGGACTACGCCTGGCGCCTGTGGGACTACTGGGAGCGCCACCTCGACCCGGACCTGCACATCGACCGCAGCTTGAAGGGCACGGTGGCGGGCAAGGTGGTGCTGGTCACCGGCGGCAGCTCGGGCATTGGCCTGGCGGCGGCGCACAAGTTCGCCGAGGCGGGCGCTGTGACGATCATCTGCGGGCGCGACCAGGACAAGCTCGATGAGGCCTGCGCAGAAGCCAAGGCCAAGGGATATCAGTTCATCGCCTACCCGGCCGACATCGCCGACATGGCCGACTGCGACCGTTTCATCCAGCTGCTGATCACCAACCACGGCGGCGTGGATTTCCTGATCAACAACGCGGGCCGCTCGATCCGCCGCGCCATCGAGGGCAGCTACGACCGCTTCCACGACTTCGAGCGCACCATGCAGCTGAACTACTTCGGCTGTCTGCGCGTGACCATGGGCCTGCTGCCCGGCATGGTGGCCAAGCGCAAGGGGCACGTGGTCAACATCAGCTCCATCGGCGTGCTGACCAATGCGCCGCGCTTCTCGGCCTATGTGGCCAGCAAGGCAGCGCTGGACGCGTGGACGCGCTGCGCCTCCTCGGAGTTCGCCGATCAGGGCGTGACCTTCACCACCATCAACATGCCTCTGGTGCGCACGCCCATGATCGCGCCCACGCAGATCTACAAGAACGTGCCGACGCTGGCGCCGGAAGAGGCGGCCGACATGATCGCGCAGGCCTGTATCTTCAAGCCGGTGCGCATCGCCACGCGCCTGGGGGTGACGGGGCAGGTGCTGCACGCGTTCGTGCCGCGCATCGCGCAGATCGTGATGAACACCAGCTTCCGCATGTTCCCGGATTCGTCGGCGGCCAAGGGGGAGAAGGGGGCCAAGTCTTCGTTGTCGCCGGAGGCGGTGGCGATGCAGCAGATGATGCGGGGGATTCACTTCTGATTCCTTTCGTCTTTGTCGGTGCTGGTCGGCGCCTGTGGCGAGCCGGGTCTCGGCCCGGCGGCCGACTCACTTTCTTTTGCTTCGCCAAAAGAAAGTAAGCAAAGAAAAGGCGAGCCGACGACCGGGCCGCTTCGCGGTTCCTTGCGCTGCTCGGTTCGCGGGGGACATTCGCAAACTTGTCCGCTGCGCGGCCTTCGAACACGCGAATGTCTGATCCCCGCGCCCCTGTGCTGCTCAGCCCGGTCGGACGGCACAGGCGGGAGCGGATGCGGACTACCCTTTTCGCCACCATGGTGGCCCGAGGTGGAGTCCGTACCCGATTTCCGCCGTCATGCGCTGGCGAGTAGCGCAGGGCCGGGCGGATCAGGGCTGCGCATGTCCGAAGGCCGCGCAGCGGACAAGTTTGCGCAGACCCCGCCCGGACCGAGCAACGCAGTGTGCCCGTCGCGAAGCGGCGGGACAGCGCATCCGGCTCGCCTTTTCTTTGCCTACTTTCTTTTGGCGAAGCA
>NZ_JBPCSJ010000166.1:0-3384 GCF_051007235.1 Hydrogenophaga sp.
TCCTGGCCGTGCGCGGCCCGCGTGGCGCGGGCCTGAACAAGCAGCAAATCATCGACGCTTTCGAGCGCCGCCTGCATGGCCACCCCGACTTTGAATTGGCCGAGTGCCTGCGCAACATCCACCGCATCGTCGAGATCCGTCTGAACGACAAGTTTGGCGTGGAGCCGACGCTGGGCCACCAGGTCTGGGACTGGCAGGAAACGCTGGCGCAACACAGCGACCCGGGCTATGCGGAAAAAGGCCAGCTGACCGTGACCTACCTGACCGACGCGCACCGCGCCTGCGCCCAGCGCATCAGCCACTGGATGAAGGACTGCGGTTTCGACGAGATCGAGATCGACGCTGTCGGTAATGTGGTGGGCCGCTATCACGCCGCCACACTGGGCGCGAAATACCTGATCACCGGCAGCCACTACGACACCGTGCGCAATGGCGGCAAGTACGACGGGCGACTGGGCATCTTCGTGCCCATGGCCTGCGTGCAGAAGCTGCACGCAGCCGGCAAGCGACTGCCGTTTGGCATTGAAGTGGTGGGTTTTGCCGAAGAAGAAGGCCAGCGCTACAAGGCCACCTTCCTCGGGTCGGGCGCGCTCACCGGCCATTTCGACAACACCTGGCTCGATCAGAAAGACACCGACGGCATCACCATGCGAGAGGCCATGCAGCACGCCGGCCTGTGCATCGACGACATCCCGAAGCTGCAGCGCGACCCGGCGCAGTACCTGGGCTTCATCGAGGTGCACATCGAGCAGGGCCCGGTGCTCAACGAACTGAACCTGCCGCTGGGCATCGTCACCAGCATCAACGGCAGCGTGCGCTTTCTTGGCGAGGTCATCGGCATGGCCAGCCACGCCGGCACCACGCCCATGGACCGCCGCCGCGACGCCGCCGCCGCCGTGGCCGAGCTGATCCTGTATGCCGAGCAGCGCGCCGCGCAGGACGACGACTCGGTTGCCACCGTGGGCATGCTGCAGGTGCCCAACGGTTCCATCAACGTGGTGCCCGGTGCCTGCAAGTTCAGCCTGGACATGCGCGCCCCCACGAATGCACAACGCGACGCACTGGCGCAGGACGTGCTGACCAGGTTCAGCGAGATTTGCGAGCGCCGCGGCCTGCGTCACACGCTGGAAGAAACCATGCGCGCCGCCGCCGCGCCCAGCGCACCCGCATGGCAGGCCCGCTGGGAAGCCGCCGGCACCGCACTGGGCGTGCCACTGCACCGCATGCCCAGCGGCGCGGGCCACGATGCCATGAAGCTGCATGAAATCATGCCGCAGGCCATGCTGTTCGTGCGCGGCGAGAACAGCGGCATCAGCCACAACCCGCTCGAATCCAGCACCGCCGACGACATGGACCTGGCCGTCAAGGCCTTCGACCACGTGCTGCACCAACTGACCACCGAAGCCCACTGAAAGCCGACATGACCACCGCACAACAGCAACTCGACGCCTGGATCGACGCCCACTTCGACGAAGAGGTGCAGTTCCTGCAGGAACTCATCCGCGTGCCCACCGACACGCCGCCCGGCAACAACGCGCCGCACGCCGAGCGCACTGCCGAGCTGCTGGCGGGCATGGGCCTGATGGCCGAAAAGCACACCGTGCCCGAAGCCGAAGTGAAGGCCGCCGGTCTGGAGACCATCACCAACCTGATCGTGCGCCGCCGCTTTGGCGACGGTGGCCAGACCGTTGCGCTCAACGCCCACGGCGACGTGGTGCCGCCGGGCGAAGGCTGGACACACGACCCGTACGGCGGCGAGATCGTGGACGGCAAGATCTATGGCCGCGCGGCTGCGGTGAGCAAGTGCGACATCGCCAACTTCACTTTCGCGATCCGCGCGCTGGAGGCGCTGGGCGCGCCGCTCAAGGGCGGCGTCGAACTGCACGTGACCTACGACGAGGAATACGGCGGCGAGGTCGGTCCGGATTGGTTGCTCAAGAAGGGGCTCACCAAGCCCGACCTGATGATCGCCGCCGGCTTCAGCTACCAGGTGGTGGTGGCCCACAACGGCTGCCTGCAGCTGGAGGTGACGGTGAACGGCGACATGGCGCACGCCGCCATCCCCGACAGCGGCACCGACGCGCTGCAGGGCGCGGTGCACATCCTCAACGCGCTGTACGCGCTCAACGCCGACTACCTGAAGATCACCTCGAAGGTCGAGGGCATCAGTCACCCCTACCTGAACGTGGGCCAGATCAGCGGCGGCACCAACACCAACGTGATTCCCGGCAAGGTGGTGCTCAAGGTGGACCGCCGCATGATCCCTGAGGAAGACCCGGCCGAGGTCGAAGCCGCCCTGCGCCGCACCATCACCGAAGCGGCCGCCAGCTTCCAGCCGCCGCGCGGCGGCAACGCCATCACGGTGGACGTCAAGCGCATCCTGCTGGCACGGGCGCTCAAGCCACTGCCAGGCAACCAGCCCCTGGTGCAAGCGATCCAGAAACACGCTAGCGAGCTGTTTGGTGAGGCCATCCCGGCCGTGGGCACACCGCTGTACACCGACGTGCGCATCTACGGCGAACACGGCATCCCCGGCGTGATCTACGGCGCAGGCCCGCGCACGGTGCGCGAGTCCAACGCCAAACGCGCCGACGAGAACCTGGTGCTGGAAGACCTGCGCCGTGCCACCAAGGTGGTGGCGCGCACGCTGCTGGACCTCTTGCAGGCCGCCTGAACGCGCGCACAAGCCTCGTGACACAATGACCGCCCGCCCCGCCGGGCGGTTCGCACATTGGAGACCTCATGACCCCCGCCGAACAAGCCCTGCGCGACGCCGCGCTCGAATACCACCGCTCGCCCAACACGGGCAAGATCTCGGTCAACCCGACCAAGCCCCTGTCCAACCAGCGCGACCTGTCGCTGGCCTATTCGCCGGGCGTGGCCTTTCCCTGCCTGGCCATCGAGGCCGATCCGGCGCTGGCCTCGGAATACACCAGCCGCGGCAACCTGGTCGGCGTGATCACCAACGGCACCGCTGTGCTGGGCCTGGGCGACATCGGACCGCTGGCCTCCAAGCCGGTGATGGAGGGCAAGGGTTGCCTGTTCAAGAAGTTCGCCGGTATCGACGTGTTCGACATCGAACTCGCCGAGCGCGATCCGGACAAGCTGGTCGAGATCATCGCGGCACTCGAACCCACGCTGGGCGGCGTGAACCTGGAAGACATCAAGGCGCCCGAGTGTTTCTACATCGAGCGCAAACTGCGCGACCGCATGAAGATCCCGGTGTTCCATGACGACCAGCACGGCACGGCCATCATCTCCAGCGCGGCGCTGATCAACGGCCTGGAACTGGTCCAGAAGGACATCGGCGCGGTCAAGGTCGCCGTCAGCGGCGCGGGCGCGGCGGCCATCGCCTGCCTGGACCTGATGGTCAACCTGGGCGTG
>NZ_JBPCSJ010000167.1:0-1771 GCF_051007235.1 Hydrogenophaga sp.
GCGGCTGGACCGCGTGCGCCGCATCCGCGCGCTGGTCGATGCCCACGGCGCGGCTCTGGCCGACGCGGTGCAGGCCGACTTCGGCGTGCGCTCGACCCGCCTGACCGAGGTGGCCGACTTTTTTGTGCTGCGCTCGCTGCTGGGCGATCTGGAGCGTCACACCGGCGCCTGGATGAAGACGCGCCGCGTGCGCACCCCTCTCTACCTGTTGCCGGCCAGCGCCCACATCCAGCGCCAGCCGCTGGGCGTGGTGGGCGTCATTGGCCCCTGGAACTACCCGCTGCAGCTCACCCTGGGCCCGGCCGCCACCGCGCTGGCCGCTGGCAACCGGGTGATGATCAAACCCAGCGAGCTCACGCCGCACAGCTCGGGCCTGCTGGCCAAGCTGCTGCACCAGGCCTTCGGCGCGGACGAGCTGGTGGTGGTGCAAGGCGGGCCGGACGTGGCGCGCGAATTCGCCAGCCTGCCGTTCGACCACCTGTTCTTCACCGGCTCCACCGCGGTGGGCCGCCAGGTGGCCGCCGCGGCCGCGGCCAAACTCACCCCGACCACGCTGGAACTGGGCGGCAAATCGCCCTGCATCGTCGACGCCTCGGCCGACCTGGACGCGGTGGCGATCCAGATCGCGCACGGCAAACTGCTCAACGCTGGCCAGACCTGCATCGCGCCCGATTACGTGCTGTTGCCGCGGGGCCGCGAGGCTGACTTCGAGCGCGCCTTCGCGGCTGCGGTGGCTCGGCTGTTCCCGACCGGCGCCGCGCACCCCGACTACGCCAGCATCGTGACCGACCGCCACCACGCCCGCCTGCTGGCGCTGGTGGACGAGGCGCGGGCGCAGGGCGCCCGTGTGGTCGAGGTCGGTTCACGCCATGGTTCGGGCCACGCGAGGCAGATGACGCCGGTGCTGGTGTTCCAGCCGGCGCCCGACGCGCGCCTGATGCGCGAGGAAATCTTTGGCCCGGTGCTGCCGGTGCTGAGCTACACGCAGCTCGACCAGGCCATCGCGACCATCAACGCCGGGCCGCGCCCGCTGGCGCTGTACTGGTTCGGCTGCGACACCCCCGCGCGCGACCGGGTGCTGCGCGGCACCATCAGCGGCGGCGTGACCGTCAACGACACGCTGATGCACATCGCCCACGAGAACCTGCCGTTTGGTGGCGTGGGCGAGAGCGGCTGGGGCGCCTACCACGGCGAAACCGGCTTCCTGCGGTTCACCCAGCAAAAGCCGGTGCTGGTGCAGTCGCGCTGGGCGGCGTCCAGCCTGTTCTACCCGCCGTACGGGGCGCGGTTCGACCGCGTGATGGGCCTGCTCAAGCGCTGGCTCTGAACGCCGGGCTCAGGCGGCGACGTCGTCCTCGTCATCCTGCACCCTGATGGCCGCCGTCTGCAGGTAACCCTGCTGGCGCAGGCCGTAGGCGAGTTCCGACACGTCGCCTCCCAGCAGCAGCGAGAGTTCTTTCTCGCTGCGCCGGCCATTGGCCATGAGCAAAAGGGTGTGGGCCTGGCGCCCGATCAGGTCGGGGCGAGACAAGGCCTCCCAGGCTTTGGGCGTTTTGGCGATGCGTTCGATGGTGGCCATGGTGGTCTCTCCCAGGGAGATCCTGTGTGCTGACAGCGTCAGATCAGCAAGATACGGGCCCCGTGTGACAGCGCCATGAACGCCCCGTGGTGGTGCGCCTGCACGGGGTTTGGGTGTGTGGTTTTTGCGCTTTTTGGACGCATCCACCGTGCGATGGGGCGTTCGACCAGCCAAGAGGCTCAAGAAACAGTT
>NZ_JBPCSJ010000168.1:0-1551 GCF_051007235.1 Hydrogenophaga sp.
ATCGCGCCCGAACAGCCGCTGAATGTGGTGCTGCAGGCCCGACACGAGGGTCGCAGCGAAACCACCGTGCTGGCCGGTACCGTGCCCGAATCGCACGTGGTCACGGAAGACGGCGCGAAGTACCGCGTCAACCTGCTGCGCGGGCAGAACCACGGCCTGTTCCTGGACATGGCCGAGGGCCGGCGCTGGGTGCGCGCGCACGCACAGGGCCACAAGGTGCTCAACCTGTTCGCCTACACCTGCGCCTTCTCGGTGGCCGCACTGCAGGGCGGCGCCAAAGAAGTGGTCAACCTCGACATGGCGCAAGGCGCGCTGACCACCGGTCAGCAGAACCACCAGCTCAACGGTTTGAACCACAGCGCCAAGTTCCTCGCGCACGACCTGTTCAGCTCCTGGGGCAAGGTCACGCGCATGGGCCCGTACGGGCTGGTGATCGCCGACCCGCCGAGCTACCAGAAAGGCAGCTTTGTGGCCAACAAGGACTACGCCCGCCTGGTGCGCCGCCTGCCCGACCTGCTGCGCCCCGGTGGCCATGCCCTGCTCTGCCTGAACGCCCCGGAGATCCCCGAGCAGTTCCTGCGCGACGTGCTGGCCGAGCAGGCGCCGGAACTGGTCATCGAACAGCGCCTGCCCAACCCGGCGGTGTTCGCCGATGTGTCCGGCGACCGGGCGCTCAAGGTGCTGGTGGTGCGCCAGCCGCCGCTGCCGGCCTGATCATTTGATTTAAGCCTGAAGTATTTTTTCTGCTCGTTGGAAAATACCGACACCACGGCTTTTTACCCGGTGCTAACTTCGTCGCACGATGAAAAAGCTCTGGGACATCTCCCCTCCGATTCACGCAGGCACGCCGGTTTTCCCGGGTGACACGGCCTATTCGCAGCAGTGGGTGGCCAGCATCGGCCCGGGCTGCCCGGTCAATGTCAGCGCCCTCACGCTCAGCCCCCACGTGGGCGCACACGCCGACGCGCCGCTGCACTACGACCCTGAAGGCGCGGCCATCGGTGCCGTGGACCTGCAGGCCTTCATCGGACCCTGCCGCGTGGTGCACGCCATCGGCTGCGGGCCGCTGGTGCGGCCGGAACACATTGCACACGCCCTTGAAGGCCTTCCGCCCAGGGTTCTCGTGCGCGTGTACGAGCGCATGCCGCAGGATCGGTTCGACAACGCCCTGCCCGCCTTCGCGCCCGAGACCGTGGCACTGCTGGCCGACCGCGGCGTGGTGCTGATCGGCATCGACAGCGCCAGCATCGACCCGGCCGAGAGCAAGACACTGGACAGCCACCAGACCATCCGCCGCCGCGGCCTGCGCGTGCTGGAGAACCTGCTGCTGGACGATGTGCCCGAGGGCGACTACGAGCTGATCGCCCTGCCGCTGAAGCTGACCACCGCCGACGCCAGCCCGGTGCGCGCCGTCCTCAGAGAACTTTGAAACCCCAGCAACCATCTTGATGAACCCGTTACTGAACCGCAGTGAAGTCGTTGCGCCAAGGCGACTTGGAGCGGGCGATGGCGTTGAGGATGACCAGCAGCTTGTGCATGCAGGCCACCAGG
>NZ_JBPCSJ010000169.1:0-8536 GCF_051007235.1 Hydrogenophaga sp.
CATTCAGCAAGCGATGGGGCATGGCGTCAGTCTGTACAGCGTGTGGGACGGAAAACCGCGAGAAGGCACGGTTCTGCCGCGGCTGCGCGCGGCCACTTGTGTCGCTGGGCTCGCCCGAAGCGTCTGCTGAACCGGCGGCCGACGCCGCCAGCCCACACCACCACGCCAGTCGCTCGCCTGGTGGCGCCCGCCGCGCCGCGCGCCAGCGGCACACCGCCATCCGATGGGGGTCGGGCGCTGCCGTCCTGGTGGCGGTGCTGGTCGGCTGGCAGCTGTGGCCGCGCGAGGCGGCGGTCGAGCCGGCATCGGCCGCGATGGCGCCTGCCGATCCTGTGGCGCCGGTGTTGGTGGCGGCCACGGTGCCACCGGTGGTGCTCGCGGCCGCCAGCACCCCCCCGACGCCCACCACCGTTCTCACTGACGCGATGACTCCGCAGCCAGCAGCACCTGCCAAGCCTGTCGTGGCGCCGACGCGCGTCAGGCCGGCGCCGGCCAGGCCCAAAGAAGCGGCGGTGGCTGCCGCACCCGCGCCTGCGTCTCCCCGCAGCGAACCCGTTGCGCCCGCCACCGTGGCCGAGGCAGCCCCGGCGCCCGTGCCAGCACCCAGGCCCCGTGGTGTGGATGAAGCCTGCGCCGACCGGGGCAATTTCTTGAGTCGCGACCTCTGCCGCATCCAGGCTTGCCGCAACCCGGCGCAGGCCGGAGACCCGGTCTGTGTGCGTTTTCGCGAGATGGAAGAGGCCAACCGGCGCCGTGGCGACAACTGAGCGCAGCCAGGCACTCCCCGGCCAATGCGCTGGCTGATCGGTGGGCGCTTGGTCAGCAGCTCAGATCAGGATATCCCCCGCGCTGACCAGCGACACGCCCAGGACCTGCAGCTGGAAGTCGGCCGCCGCGTCGCCATTGAGGTCGCCTTGCAGCAGCCATTGCCCGGCCAGGGGGGCGCTCAGGCGCAGTTCGCCGGCGGTGCCGCTGAAGCTGGCCACCACCCCGCTCAGCCCCAGGGCGGTGAGGTCGATCTGGTCGAGTCCGGTCTGGAAGTCGGCGATGCGCTCGCCGCTCAGCCCGATCTCGTCGGCCTGCAGGTAGCGGAACAGGTCGTTGCCGGCGCCACCCACCAGCGTGTCGCGACCGAGGCCGCCGATCAGTGTGTCGTTGCCGTCGCCACCGTTCAGACGGTCATCGCCCCCCTCGCCCCACAGCACGTCGGCGCCGAGGCCGCCGTTGACGGTGTCGCTGCCAACACCGGCTTCGATGGTGTTCGCGGCGCCGTTGCCTGTGAGCGAGTCGTTTCCGTTGCCGCTGCGCAGGTTTTCAATGGACTGCAGCGTGTCCATGCCGTGCCCGGTGTTCTGGGCCACGAGGATGGACAGGTTCACCGTCACCGCCGCGTTGCCGGTGAAGACGGCGGTGTCCAGGCCCGCCCCGCCGATCAGGGTGTCGTTGCCGGCGCCGCCTTCCAGGGTGTCGTTGCCGTTGCCCCCCGAGAGCTGGTTGTCCAGCTCGTTGCCGGTCAGCCGGTCGTGGCCCGAGCCGCCGGTGAGGTGCTCGATGGCGATCAGCGTGTCCAGGCCCTGCGTGCTGCTGATGAACTGCTCCGTGCCCGAGAGCAGCAGCGACACCTGCACCCCAGCCGTGTCGGTGGCGTAGACGGCGGTGTCCTGGCCGTTGCCGCCATCGAGCGTGTCGTTGCCGGCGTCGCCGCGCAGCAGGTCGTTGCCGTTGCCACCCAGCAAGCGGTCGTTGCCAGCGCCGCCCACCAGCGTGTCGTTGCCGGCGCCGGCGTTGATCGTGTTGGCGAGCTGGTTGCCGGTCAGCCGGTCGTCACCACTGCCGGCCGAGACGATGTTCTCGATGCCCACCAACTGGTCCATGCCGTGGCCGGTGTCTTGCGGGCCCGCGATGGCCAGGCTGACGGTGGTGCTCTGGGTACCGACGAACACGGCGGTGTCGATGCCAGCGCCGCCGTCCAGCAGGTCGTCACCGGCGTCGCCTTGCAGGCGGTCGTTGCCCGCGGTGCCGTACAGGCTGTCGTTGCCGCTGCCACCGGTGAAGCTGTCGTTGCCCAGCCCGCCCTGGAACAGATCGGCCAGATCGCCGCCGGCCTGCGTGTCGGCACCCGCTCCGCCAAAAAAGGTCTGGCCCGGCACGTCGCCCACGAAAACGCCGAACGTGCTGGTTTTGACCACGCCCTCGGGGGTGATGGCATCGATGCTGAGGGTCAAGGTCTGCCCCACCAGGTGTGCGCCGATCTGCCCGGCCACCGTCACCACACCGGTGGTGGCGTTGATGGCGAACAGGTTATCGGGGTTGGTGCGCAGTTCGAAGCGCTCGGCCGCGGCGGACGACATGTCCAGACCGATGCGCGATCCGAGTACCGCGTTTTCGGTGGTGGCGTTCGGTGTGGTGTCGCTGTCCACCGGCGCGGTGAAGGGCACGCCGGTGCCGATGACGGGTGTGGCCAGGTTCCGTGGGTCCACGCCCTGGGCCGCAGCGCTGTCGTAACCGAAGAGCAGCGGGTCGTTCACCGGCTTGCCGGCGTTGTCATAGCGCAGGGCCACGACGCCGAAACGGTCGGCGCTCAGGCTCAGCGCGGTCTGTGGCGCGGCGTCGCCCGAGGTGCCTGACTGGCCAATGTGCGTGAACTGCACGCCGTTGAAGCGCCAGTCCAGCACCAGCTCCGGTGTGCCATCCAGCTGGAGGTCTCTCACCCCGTGGATCTGGACCGCGTCCAGGGTGCGGCCCATGAGCAGCGGCGCGAGCAGGGCGGCAAAGTCCGAGCCGGCCTGCAGCTGAAGGTCCACATCACCCAGTGCAGGAGCACCTTTGGACAGGTCGGTGGGCAGCGAGAAACCGTCCAGCTCGAACCAGCCGAGGTGGCCTTTTTCGGTCACGTTGCCGTACACGCCGTCGATCTTGAGGAAGAAGCGGGAACCGCCGCCCGCCAGCGCACCCAGGACGGGGGCGGCAGGCTGCGACAGCGCGGCAAAGGGCAGCTCGGTGTTCTTCACCGTGTCCCAGCCGAAGGTGGTGGCCGCGGTGCGCTTGCCGCTGGCGTCCAGCCCCCAGGTGCTCAGGCCCAGGCTGTCAAAGCCCAGGTCCAGTCCGTCGCCGAACAGGTCGCTGCGCTCGTTCAGGTGCTGCACGGTGACCTGGTTCAGACGCAGTTCGTACAGGGTCTGGCTGGCAGTGCCCGTGTTGGCCACCCCCAGCACCCGCGCAGCGCCCAGCGGTGCACCGCCGCCAAACTGCTGTGCCAGCAGCGGTGCCAGGCCCTGTGACAGATCCAGGTTGAGCGACAGGGTGCTGAAGGCGGGCTTGCCCGAGGTGGCGCCGCCCGCGCCCAGGCTGACCAGGCTCTGCAGGTCCAGCGCGAAGTCGCCCAGCTGGAAGGCGCCTTCGAGCCCCTTGCTGCGCACCCCGCCATCGATGCCGTCGATGAACAGGTAGTGGTCCATGGTCTCCGGGTGCCCGTACTGCTGCGCTCCGCTGCTGGCCGCCGGCAGCGCGGTGCTGCCCGCCTTTTCGTTGACCAGGTCGTAGCTGTAGACCGTACCCTGCACGACCTGCCCGCGCCCGTCGAGCCAGTCTTCGTCCAGGCTGATGGCCTCATAGGCCAGGGAAAAACGCTCCTGGTTGCCGCTGCCTTCGCCCACGCTGCTGAACAGCACGTCCTGCAGGCGGATCTGCTGCAGCGTGACCGGGCCGCTGGCGCCGTTGGTCACCCCTTCGATTTCGACCGCCGCCACGCTCTTGCCACTGGTCAGCTGGCTCAGCAACAGGGGCAGTGCGGTGCCCGCGTCGAACACCAGTTGCAGTTCGCCCGGGTCCATGGGACCACCGCCCGGGGTGCGCTCAAAGCGCAGGTCCAGATCGCTCAGCTCGAACCAGCCCTTGTGGTCGGCGTCCACCGAAGGCCCACCGATGCCGTCGATGCGCAGGTAGTAGGTGTTCAGCCGGCCGGTGTCGCCCGGCGCTGCCGTTCCCTGCGTGGGGGTGCCCACAGCGGTGGCGTCGATGCTCTTGTTCTGCGCGAAGTCCCAGCCGAAGCTGTTCGTGGTGTTCAGCGTCCCGGCGGCGCTGTAGCCCCGCTGGATCAGCCCGATCTGCTGGAAGTCCAGCACCAGCGATTCCGGCGCCCCGGGCCCGCCCACAGCGGCCTGGATCAGGCTGACCCCGCCCAGCCGCAGGGTGAAGGGCGTGAGCGTGCCGCCGCCGGACAGGAGCTGGATGCCTTCGATCTCCAGGTTGCCGATCTGGCCGGTGTCGCCCGCGCGCGCCAGCAGCGTGGCCAGGGCCGGACCCAGGTCCAGGTCCAGCGTCAACGGACTGAAATCCATGCCCTTGCCGTTGGCCACGAGATTGCCCTTGCTCAGCAGCGTGGGGACCACGGCGCTCAGGTCGAAGTCCGGCAGGTCGAACCAGCCTTTGTGTTTGGCGTCCACCGAGTCACCGCCCAGGTTGTTGAACCGCACAAAGTACTGACTGCCCAGGCCGCCCATGGCGCTGGGCGATGCGGTGGCCACCGCCTCCTGCAGCTCGGCAAAGTTCACCGCCCTTTCGGTCTCGCGGTCCCACCCGAACGACACCGGCGTCAGCGGCAGCCCCTTGCCGTCCACGCCAGTGAAGCGCTGGCCCACCTGCCCGTAGTCCAGTTGCAGCCGCTGCTCCGTGCCACTGGCGCCGAGGCCGTCCATGCCGGTGATGAAGACGTCGTTGAGGCGGATCTCGTGCACCAGCGTGCCCAGGCTGTTGATGCCGTGGATCTGCACCGCGGCCAGTTCCTGCCCGCCGGCCAGCCGGGTCAGGATGGGCGCCAGACCCACGCCCAGCGCCAGCTGCAGGTCCAGGGGCGCTCCGTCGGGCTGGGCGCCAGGTCCACCCGGTATCGGTCCGTCGAAGCCCGTCAGTTCGAACCAGCCCGAGAACGCCTTGTGGGTGGCGTTGCCGCTGACGCCGTCAAACCGCACGAAGTATTGCGTGCCGGCCCCACCTGAGAGCAACTGCGTGCCGCCGCTGGCCAGGTCCACCGTGTCGGCGTCCACCGGTCTCAGCAGCGCCGCGTCCCAGCCAAATTCGGCGTCGCGCACGGCCTGGCCCTGTGCGTTCAGGCCGTAGTCGATCACGCTGATCGTGCGCGCGTCCAGCGTCACGCCCAGGCGGCCGGGGTCGCCGTTCTGCCAGGCGCTGCTCAAGCCGCCCACGGACACGTCGTCCAGCCGGATCTGCTGCAGGCGTTGGCCGTCGGTGGAGACCATCTCCAGCGTGACCGCATTCAGCAGGGTGCCGTTTTGCAAAGCGGGCTGCAGCGCGGTCAGCAACTGCATCGAGGCGGTGCCAAACTGCACCGATGACAGGTCACCGAACCGGCCGCTGCCGTCCAGCAAGGCGTCCAGTGCCAGGCTGTCGATGGCGAACCAGCCCTTGTGGTCTTTGTCCAGGCTGTCGCCCAGCACGCCGTCAATGCGAAGGTAGTAATTCATGGGGGTTTCCGTCCGCTGGCAGCGGTGCACCCGGGCACCGCACTGCTACATTTGTTTACGAATCAAACCACAGTGCCGGTTGGCCGGCAAGTGCCACCGTACCCATCTTTGAGGGGTTGCCATGTCCGATGCCCAAGCGCCCGCTTCGGGGCTGCTGTACGAGTCGCTGCCCTACCCGGAGACCCAGCCCTCCGCACTGGCGGCACTGGCGCGGCTGTTCGGGCGGCGCCCGGTCCCGGTGGCGCGGGCCCGCATTCTGGAACTGGGCTGCGCCGGCGGCGGCAACCTGGTGCCGCTGGCATCGCGGTACCCGCAGTCGGAATGTCTGGGCATCGACCTGCTGCCAGCCCATGTGGCCCAGGCGCAGGCGGCCGCGGACGCGCTGCGGCTGGCGAACCTGCGCGTGGTCGCGGGCGATCTGGCCGGGCCGCAGCCTCTGTCGGGCGAGTACGACTATGTGATCTGCCATGGCGTGTACAGCTGGTGCGGCCCTGCGGCGCAGGCCGGCATCTGGCGCCTGCTGGCGCGACACCTCGCGCCGCAGGGCGTGGTGTACCTCAGCGCCAACGTCTGGCCCGGCTGGCACTTGCGCGGCGCCTTGCGCGACGGCATGCGCCTGGGCGACGACCCGGCGCTGCCGCCGCGCGAGCGCGCCGCCCGTGCCCGCGCCTGGCTGGCGCGGATGGTGCCATTGAGCGACCCGGCCACGCCCTGGGGTGTGCTGCTGCGCCAGAGCCACGAACAGCTGGCCACACAGAGCGACAGCTACCTGCTGGGCGAGTACCTGGCCCCTTTCAACCAGCCCAGCCACTTCGCGGAGCTGGCCCGCGCCGCGCGGGAGACCGGGCTGGTGCACCTGTGCGACGCGCGTCCGAGCGCCAGCCACCCCGGCGACAGCCGGCCCGAGCTGCACGCGGCCGCGCAGGCCGAGGCCGGCGCCGACCCTGTGGCCTACCAGCAGGCGCTGGACTGGCTGCAGGGCAGGCCCTTCCGCCAGACGCTGTGGGTGCGCGCGGACGGGCCGCTGCCGCCCGGTCCGCAAGCGACGGGTCTGGCCGGGCTGCACGCCGCAGCCGCCTTGCAGCGCGAGGGGGACGACGCGTCGGGTGCGGCGCGCTTTCGCGATGCGCAGGGCCAGCGCCTGAGCACCAACGACCCGCTGGTGGTCGCTGCGCTGGACCGGCTGGGTGCGCAACACCCGGGCACCGTGCCGGTGGACGACCTGCTGGCCGGCGCCGAAGCGGAGCTTCCGGGGGGCGCGGCCCGCCTGGCGCAGGCCCTGTTGCAGATGGTGGTGGCCGGTCCGGTGCAGTTGCTGGCCGATCCGGTGCAAGCCGGTCATGCCGACGCGGTGCGCCCCCAGGCCTGGGCCCTGGCGCGCTGGCAGGCGGCGCAGGGTCAGACCTGGGTGACCAGCCTGCGCCACGGTCCGGTGCGGGTGGACGCCACCGGCCGCGCCTTGCTGCAGATGGCGAACGGTCAGCTGGACCGGGCGGCGCTGGCGGCCTTGCTGGCCCGCGCCTGGCCCGGTGCTGCCGCACCCGCGCCCAGCCAGATGGATGTTGTGCTGCAGCAGGCCTTGCAGCGCATGGCGGCGCAGGCCTTGCTGGTGCCTTGACGCCCACCGGCACCGCCGTGCCGGGCTGGCTCAGCGGCAGGGTTCTGCGTTCAGCTGCTGTGCCAGCGTGTGGTGGTCACCCGGGGCCAGCGTGACCGCGTCGCCCGGTTCCACGTTGGTGGTTTCCACGCACACAAATCGCTGGTAGGCGTCGTCCGGCAGGTCGGCCATGCCGGCCGCGATGGTGGCCCAGGGGTTCCACACCACGGCGGTGCGGCTGCCTTCAGAGGCGATGCGCACGCGGCGGTGCAGCGCACCGTCCACCAGGGTCAGCGATGGCGGCGTGCCGGTGTAGATGCGGTCCACCTCGGCGGTCACGGTCACGTCGCCGTCTTGCCGCCGGACCGCGCCGCCCGCTCCGGCCGCCTTGTCGACGTACGCACAGCCGTCCAGCCCCTGCACGCGCGCCTGTGCGATGTCGCCCACCGCGCAATAGCTGTGCAGCGCTTGCGTGACGGTGAACGGTGCGCTGCCGGTGTTGTGCGTGGTCAGCGCCAGCGTCAGCGTGGCACCCACGTTGACGGTGAGGGACAGGTCGAAAGCGTGCGGCCACAGGGCACGCGTCTCGGCCGTGTCGCGCAGGCCCAGCACCAGCCGCGTCTCGCCACCGGACAGGGCGGCGGACTGGCGCAGGTCCCAGCGCCGGGTGCGTGCGAAGCCGTGCGCCGGGCGCCCCAGGCCCTGCGGGTCGGGCCCGAACCAGGGCCAGCAGACCGGCACGCCGCCCCGGATGGCCTTGCCCGGCTGGTAGAGCGCCTGCTCGCTCACGAACAGCAGGTCCGCCACCGCGCCGCGCGGCCGGTAGGCCAGCACCTGGCCGCCGTGCAAACAGATGCGCGCCGTGGCGTGCGCGTTGTCCACGTCGATCATGGGCAGCCCACCCGGACCCTCGATCACCGTCAGGTGTGTCGGGAGGCCGTGCGCGGCGTTCAGGGCGCGGGTGGTGGTCATGGTGTTGTCGGTTCGGGATGGGGGCTCAGTGGCCCGATCGCAGGGCCCGGCGGTACTGCACCGCCTCGGCCACATGTCCCACGCCCACGGCGTCGCTGCCGGCCAGGTCGGCGATGGTGCGGGCCACGCGCAGGGCGCGGTGGGTGCTGCGCGCGCTCCAGCCCAGGCGCGCGGCAGCGGTGTTGAGGACTTTGAGCGCGGCCGCGTCGGCCTGGATGTGCTGGTCCAGCGCCTGGCCGGCCAGGGCCTGGTTGGTACAACCCTGGCGGCCCTGGGCTCGGTGGCGGGCTGCCACCACCCGCTCGCGCACGGCGGCGCTGGCCTCACCCGCACCGCTGTTGAGCAGGTCGTCGGGCGGCAGGGCGGGCACTTCCACGTGCAGGTCGATGCGGTCGAGCAGCGGGCCGCTGAGCTTGCTCTGGTAGCGCGCGATCTGGTCGGGCGTGTCGCGGCAGGCGCGCGTGGGGTGGCCCAGGTAGCCGCA
>NZ_JBPCSJ010000170.1:0-9084 GCF_051007235.1 Hydrogenophaga sp.
GTCGTGCGCTGGATCCGCGCCGCCACTGGCCGCAAAAAGATCCTGGTGTTCAACGGCTGCTACCACGGCACCATCGAGGACGTGTTCGTCGACCTGGTCGATGGCCTGCCGGTGCAGCGCGACAGCCTGCTGGGCCAGGTGCACGACCTGACCGAACACACCGTGGTGGTCGAATTCAACGACCTGGCCGCGCTGGACGCGGCGCTGGCCGGCGGCGACGTGGCCTGCGTGCTGGCCGAACCGGTCATGACCAACATCGGCATGGTGCTGCCCGAGCCCGGTTTCTGGGAGGCGGCGCAGCGCATCATCCGCCGCCACGGCACGCTGCTGGTCATGGACGAAACCCACACCATCAGCACCGGCCCTGGCGGCTATGCGCGGGCCCACGGCATCACACCCGACGCACTGGTGCTGGGCAAACCGGTGGGCGGCGGCGTGCCCTGTGCCGTCTACGGCATGAGCGCCGAACTGGCCGCCCGAGCGGTGCAGGCCAAGCGCGACGCCCCGCCCGGCCACAGCGGCATCGGCACCACGCTGACCGGCAACATGCTGGCCATGGCCGCCATGCGCGCCAGCCTGGCCGAGGTCATGACGCCGGCCGCCTACGAGCATATGCTGGGCCTGGCCGAGCAGCTGGCCGACGGCGTCCGCCGGCTCATCGAGCGCCACCGCCTGCCCTGGTGCGTCACGCAGGTGGGCGCGCGCACCGAATTCCAGTTCTGCCCCACGCCACCGCACAACGGCAGCGAGGCCGGGCACATCCTCGACGCCGAACTGGAGCACCTGATCCACCTGGGCCTGCTCAACCGCGGCGTGATGATCACGCCCTTCCACAACATGATGCTGGTCTGCCCCGCCACCACCGTGGACGACGTGGCCCAGCTGCTGGGCGCGCTGGACGAGGTGCTGACCGCCATCGTCGCCCAACCATGACCGCCGCGCCCACCCAGCAGGACGCGACCTACGCCCGATTGCGGCAGTGGGTGACGGTGGGCCGCTTCCTGCCGGGTGAGCGGCTGAAGATCCACGACATCGCGCAGCAACTGGGCGTGGGCATCACCCCGGTGCGCGCCGCGCTGCAGCGCCTGGCGGCCGAAGGCGCCCTGGTCAACGTGCCGCACGCCGGCATGCTGGTACCTCGGCTGTCGGCGGCCGAGTTCGACGACGTGCTGCAGATGCGCCTGCTGCTCGAAGGCGAAGCCGCCCAGCGCGGTGCCCACCGGCTGGACGATGCGGGCGTGGCCGAGCTGGCGGCGCTGGAAGCACAGATGGCCGCGGGTCTGGCTGCGGGCGACGCCAAGGCCTACCTGGACGCCAACGAGCTGTTCCACGTGCGGCTGTACCAGGCCGCGGCCTCCCCCACCCTGATGGGACTGATCGAAACCGTGTGGCTGAAGGTCGGCCCGCTGTCCAACCGGTTGTTCGAGGCCGAGGGCGCAGGTGCGGTCCTCAACGACGCGCACGGCGAGGTCATGAGCGCACTGCGCCGCAAAGACAGTGCGGGCGTGCGCCGCGCCATCGAAAAGGACCTGTTCGTGGCCGGGCAGTTCCTGCGGTCGTTCTGCGCCTGAGACGGCCCACGCGGCGTCAGCCGCGCAGCCAGACGAAGGCCGTCACCAGCCCGATCAGCACCGGCTGGTGCAGCAGGTAGTAGCTCAGGCTCCAGCGCCCCAGCACCGCCATGCCCCGGCGCAGCCCGGTGGAAGCGGCGTCGGCCGCGCCCAGCCACTGCGGCCGGTGCACCAGCGCCCATCGGCCAGCGGCCACGCCCCACCACATCACCCCCAGCCAGGGCAGCAGCGGCACATAGTCCTCCGTCACCGGCAGCTGGCCGATGAAGCCCAGCGCGTTCAGCCCAGGCGTATTGAGCACGGTCAGCGCCGGCACGGCTGCGATCACCCCTGGTGCCACGAATTTGGCTGCGATGGCCAGGGCACCCAGCGGCCAGAGCCAGAGACCCCACCCGGCTGTCAGCCTCACCACGATCAGCATGGCCGCGATGCCGTGCAGCACGCCGAAATAGATAAAGGTCTGCGGGAACATCAAGGCCGAGCCGGCCGAAACCAGCAAGGCCGCACCCGTCACCTGTGCCCAGCGCCGCCAGAACCGCGGCCAGCCCTGCCCTTGCGCCAGTGCCACCACCTGCGACAGCCCGGCGGTGAACAGGAACAGGCTGACGATGGCTGTGCGCTGCCAGGTCCAGAACGGGTCGCGGTGGAAGTCCTGCGCGATCAGGCGGAAGTGGTCGAGGTCGAAGGCGAAGTGGTACGCCGTCATCCACAACATGGCGACGGACCGCAGCGCGTCGATGCGGTCCAGGCGCTGGATCGACACGGTTGGCATCAGCTCCGGCTGGCCTGGTGGTGGATGCGCAGCAGCAGCTGCGCCAGCTCGCGCGGCGCGCTCACCATCGGGTCGTGCCCGGTGGCCAGCTCGTGCACCGTCCAGCCCGGTTCGCCGCGCACGCGCCGGCGAGCGGCGTCAATGGTCGGCAGCGCGGGCCGGGTGCAGTCGATGAAGCTGTGCGGCACCGCCCAGACCAGCGCCGGGTCGAAGTCCAGCGGCTCCTGATACAGGCGAAAGGGCTGCGGCGTCTGGCGGCGGTTGACCCAGTCGCGGTCTGCGCCGCTGAGGCCAAACACGCTGGCGTCGGGGGGCGGGAAGCTCAACCCGCTGCTGGCCTGCGCGGCGGCCACGCGCTGCGCCACGGTGTCGGGGCTGTGCGGCGTGCTCCAGCTCTCGCCGGGGTTCGGGACGCTCGCGTCCAGGTACACCAGGTGCCGCAGCAGACCGGGCGCAGAGCGCTGCAGGCGGTCGGCCACGCAGGTGATCAGGTTGCCCGCGTAGCTGTGGCCCACCAGCACCACGCGCTGCAGTTCTTCGGCCTCGATCAGGCCGATGATGTCCTGCACATGGGTGGCGATGCCGACGGCCGGGCTCAGCAGATGCGCCCGCTCGCCCACGCCGGTGAGGGTGACCGCGTGGCTGTCCACCCCCGCCTGGCGCAGCAGCGGCAGCACGCGGTGCCAGCACCAGGCACCGTGCCAGGCGCCGTGGACGAGCACGATGGCGGTGTGGGTGCGGGGATGGGGTGCAGACATGGGCGTTCTCCGGGACAATATCGGGTTCGTCGATCCGCCGTGATTCTGCCTGCTGTCCGCCTCTTTTTCGCCCGCCATGCTGCCCCACCAACTCGAACTGCTTGCCCCCGCCCGCGACGCCGACATCGGCATCGAGGCCGTGAACCACGGGGCCGACGCGGTCTACATCGGCGGCCCGTCGTTCGGCGCACGCACCAGCGCCGACAACTCGGTGCAGGACATCGCCCGGCTGGCGAAGTACGCGCACCGCTACAACAGCCGCATCTTCGTGACGATGAACACCATCCTGCGCGACGACGAGCTGGAGCCGGCCCGCCAGCTGGCCTGGCAGCTGTACGACGCCGGTGTGGACGCGCTGATCGTGCAGGACATGGGCCTGCTGGAAATCGACCTGCCGCCGATCCAGTTGCACGCCAGCACCCAGACCGACATCCGCACGCCCGAGAAGGCGCGCTTCCTTCAGGACGCAGGCCTGTCCCAGATCGTGCTGGCGCGCGAGCTGACGCTGCAGCAGATCGCCGCCATCGACGCCGCGCTCGGCCCGAAGGACGCGCCCGGCCGCGCCGTCCTCGAATTCTTCGTGCACGGCGCACTCTGTGTGGCCTACAGCGGCCAGTGCTTCATCAGCCACGCGCACACCGGCCGCAGCGCCAACCGCGGCGACTGCTCGCAGGCCTGCCGCCTGCCATACGAAGTGAAGGACAGCCAGGGCCGCATCGTGGCGCACGACAAGCACGTGCTGTCGATGAAGGACAACAACCAGAGCGACAACCTGCGCGAGATCATCGACGCCGGCGTGCGCAGCTTCAAGATCGAAGGCCGCTACAAGGACATGGCCTACGTCAAGAACATCACCGCGCACTACCGGGTGCTGCTGGACGACATCCTGGAAGAACGCCCTGAACTGGCCCGCGCCAGCAGCGGCGAATGCACCTTTCACTTCCAGCCCGACCCGAACCAGAACTTCAACCGCGAGTTCACCGACTACTTCGTGCAGGGCCGCCAGGAAGACATCGGCGCCTTCGACACGCCCAAGAACCCCGGCCGCCCGATCGGCTTCGTCACCGCCACCGGCCCCAACTTCGTCGAACTGCAGACCGACGACAAGGACACCGTCATCCACAACGGCGACGGCCTGTGTTACCTGGACCTGCAGAAGGAACTGGTGGGCCTGCAGATCAACCGCGCCGAGGCGGTGAACAAGAAAGGCAGCGCTTCCAATCTTTGGCGGGTGTTCCCCAAGGACCCGATGGAAGGCTTCAAGGACCTGCGCAAGGGCGTGCAGGTCAACCGCAACCGCGACATGGACTGGGTGCGGGGTCTGGAGAAGAAATCGGCCGAACGCCGCATCGGCGCCTGGCTCACGCTGGACGAAACCGCCGAAGGCCTGGCGCTGACCATCACCGACGAAGACGGCCACAGCGGCAGCGCCTCCCTGCCCGGAACGCCGGACAACGCCAAAGACCCCAGTCAGGCCGACATCAAGCTGCGCGAAAACCTCTCGCGCCTGGGCGACACCCTGTTCCAGCCACTGGACGTGACGCTGAACCTGAACGGCCCGCGCTTCGTGCCCGCGTCGCAGCTCAACGCCATGCGGCGCGACGCGGTGGAGCAGCTGGAAGCCGCCCGCGCCGCCGCCTGGCACCGCCTGCCGCGCGCGAAGCCAGTCGATCCGCCGGTCAACTACCCGGAAGACACCCTCACGTATCTGGCCAACGTGTTCAACCACAAGGCACGCGACTTCTACGCGAAACACGGCGTCAAGGTCATCGCTGCCGCCTACGAAAGCCACGAGGAAGAAGGTGAAGTCAGCCTGATGATCACCAAGCACTGCGTGCGCTTCAGCCTGAGCCTGTGCCCCAAGCAGGCCAAGGGCGTGACCGGCGTGCAGGGCACGGTGAAAGCCGAGCCGATGCAGCTGATCAACGGCAAAGAAAAACTGACCCTGCGGTTTGACTGCAAGCCGTGCGAGATGCACGTGGTCGGCAAGATCAAGCGCAGCGTGATGAACGCGGTGCCGGAGAGTCCGGTGAAGTTCTACAAGGCCCGACCACTTGCCGGAGCTTGAGGTTAAGGTTGAGGATGCGGTGCGCCATTGCGGTGAGCAGTTGCCTATTGCCAGAAAACATATAGAAAAACAAGCAGCAACTCCCACCCATGAGCCTTTCGTGCCCTCGCCATTTGCTCCGCTGAAAGAGCCAGCGGCGGCTGAAGATGCCTCTGCAACAACCACTGAGAAAGTGCGAAGACGGCCCCGATGAACAACGGGATACTCGACTGCCAGTAGATCGTCGCAAAGAAGGCGGCCGTCAGAAGCAAGGTGTTCAGCACCATGACCACTCCACCGGGAGAACCGGGAGCGAAACTCAGACCACCGCAGTCGGGACACTCAGCAGGAAAAACCACTGAAGACAGCCACTTGGGTGCGAGCCGGATGGACGAGCGGTGGCAGTGTGGGCAAGGATACATAGGCAGTGACCCGGTTCTTCCGGCGATTGTGCTGGAAGGCGAAGCGACGCTCAGTCCGATTCCCGTGCCTCCACCACCAACTGCCGCACCCGCACGCCTTTGACCTTCACCACCGCACGCACGCGCACACCCTGTTCCGCCTCCAGCCGCATCCGCTGGTGGTAATCCAGCCCATCGGTCTGGCCGGGGTTGTGGGCGGGTATGCGGCGGCTCCACTGGCGTTTGCCGTCGAACTCCACCGTCAGTTCCAGCCAGGCGCCGTCCGCATCGGCCGGCACGTTCACCAGCAGGGTGGCGTCCACATCGAACACGCGGGCGCGGCCGTTGAGGCCAGGGATGTTGAGCACGGCGACCGAGTCGCTGCCGGCGTCGGTGCGCCAGAGTTCGGGGGCGTGAACGGAAGGTGTCGATGGCGTCTTCATGGCGCGGCGACTGTACCGCAGAGCCGGTTCACCCCGTTGGGCGCATGAAAAAGGGGCGCCGCAGCGCCCCCCCATCCGCCCGGCATCGGGTCTCAGATGTAGGCCGCCACCGGCTTGACGTGGCGCATGTGCAGGCTCAGGCCCAGCGCGGCCATGTGGTTGCTGTTGCGGCCCAGGATGGTCTCGGCCAGCGGCAGGAACTCGGCTTCTTCAAAGCGCGCATGGGCAGCGTAGTCGGTCACCAGGCGCTGCAATTCGTTCACGTCCAGGTCGGTGCTGTGGCCCTTGGCGACTTTTTTCAGGTCGCTTTCGAGCCGCTTCCACAGGCTTTCTAGCATGCGGTGTTCGTTGGTCAGGCGCCGCACCATGCCTTGCACGCGTTCGACTTCCTCACCCGGCTGGGCGCTGGCCAGCACCGCGGGGAACAGCTCGCGCTCTTCCTCCAGGTGGTGCTCGAAGATGGCTTCGCGGAAAAATTCGACCGACTGCTCGGCCAGCTGGCGCGCGCGGGCTGCGGGCGCCAGGAGCGCCGGCAACTCGTCCAGCGCGCTTAGGCGCTTGAGGATGCCCTCATGGCAGTGGGAGAAGTTGGTCAGCGGTGCGTCGGTGTCGACACCGGTGGCGGTGGGCTTGTGCATGGCGGGCTCCTCGGGTGGGGTGCGCCGCGCGATTGCTCAGCACACTGACGATGACCAAGCCAGTCTAGGCACTGCCGCCGATCCGGACTTGACGCATGTCAAGCCTCGCGCGGGTACGCGAAACGGCGAGCTGACAGTGCGCGTTCAGTACGCGTTCAGTGCGCCGTCTTGCCGCGCAGTCTGTTGATGGTGTTGAACACCACCACCGCCAACGCACCGGCCACCAGGCCCGCCACGCCACCGGCCAGGCTGTTGACCAGGCCGCTCATGGCGCCCAGGCCTTGGGCCCAGTGTTCCACCGCGTGACCCAGTGCCGGCACGCCGTGCAGCAGGATGCCGCCACCCACCAGGAACATGGCCGCCGTGCCCAGCACCGACAGCGCTTTCATCAACCAGGGAGCGAACACCAGCAGACCCCGGCCGAACGCCTGGGCGGCCGACGACGCACGGCGGCTGAGGTACAGACCGGCGTCGTCAAGCTTGACGATGCCGCCCACGAGTCCGTAGACACCCAGGGTCATGACAATGGAAATACCGACCAGCACCGCCACCTGCTGCAAGAAAGGCGCGCTGGCCACCGCACCCAGGGTGATGACGATGATTTCGGCCGAGAGGATGAAGTCGGTGCGCACCGCGCCCTTGATCTTGTCCTTCTCGAAGGCCACGAGATCGACCTTTTCGTCGGCCACCGCTTTCACCAACGCCGTGTGGTGGGCTTCGTCTTCCTTCTGGCTGTGGAAGAAGGCGTGCAGCAGCTTTTCAGCCCCTTCAAAACACAGGAACAGGCCGCCCAGCATCAGCAGCGGGGTGATGGCCCAGGGCGCCACGGCGCTGATGGCCAGCGCGGCCGGCACGAGGATGGCCTTGTTCAGCAGCGAGCCCTTGGCCACCGCCCAGACCACCGGCAACTCCCGGTCGGCGTTCACGCCGGTGACCTGCTGCGCGTTGAGCGCCAGGTCATCGCCCAGCACACCCGCGGTCTTCTTGGCGGCCATTTGCGTCATGGCGGCCACGTCGTCGGCCGCGGCGGCGCTCTGGCGCGCGGCCACCTTGGTCATGGTGGCCACGTCGTCGAGGATGGTGGCGATGTCGTCAAGCAGTACGAGGAGGCTGGAGGCCATGGGATCGGTTCAACTTTCAGGGCCAGACAAGGGGAAACAGCGGGTCGTCCATCGGCGCGCCGTCGGGCAGCCGCTGGTCCAACCCCGGAAACGGCGGCGACGTGCGCCACGGGCGTGGTGCATGCACCGCGTCATCACCCAGGTAGCGGGCGGAAAACACGCGACGCCGCGCACCAGGCCCGGTGCCGCTGCTGGCGTGCAGGCTGAGCATGTGGAAGGCCACACAGTCCCCAGGCTCCAGCGCCCAGCCCAGTTGCCGATAAGTGGCGGGCTCGGCGTCGATGGGCGGCAGCTCGGCCAGCGTGCCTTCCGGGAACCACTTGGCCTGCTGGTCGCGGAAGGTGCGCGGCATGTACCAGGTGCCGTCGTGCGATCCGGCCACGAAGCGCAGCGTGCTCGCCAGCGGCACGGGGTCGACCGGAATCCAGAAGCTGACGTTCTGCATCCCGCCGACGTTGTAGTAGGGCTGGTCCTGGTGCCAGGGCGTGGGCTGGCGCGTGCCGGCTTCCTTGACCAGCAGGTGGTCGTGGTACAGACGCGCCGTGCGGCTCTGCATCAGCTGGGCCGCCAGGTGCGGCAAGGCCGACATCTGCAGGATGCGCTGGTAGTCCAGGTTGGTCTGCCAGGTGCAGAAGTCCTCGACGAAACGACCCGGGTCGTCCGGCTCGCTCGCCACCAGGGCCAGCGCGCTCAGGTGGGCCAGGTTGTGCTCGATACCGGCTTCGAGCGTGCGCAGATCGTCGGCGTTGAGCACGCCCCGCAGCACCACCGCTCCGTCGCGGGCGTAGGCCTCGATGGTGTCGGCGGGCAGCGGGTGTTCGCGGCGCATCGCGGGATCAGCCGACGAACTTTCTGGCGTTGCGCCAGATACGCATCCACGGGCTGAGTTCGCTGGTGTTGCCGCTGGTCCAGCTCATCTGGATGTTGCGGAACACGCGCTCGGGGTGCGGCATCATGGCCGTGAAGCGGCCGTCGGCCGTGGTGACGGCCGTCAGGCCGCCTGGGCTGCCGTTCGGGTTGAACGGGTACTGCTCGGTGGCGGCGCCTTGGTTGTCCACGAATCGCATTACCGCGATGGCCTGCGCCGGATTGCCGCGGTGCCTGAAGTTGGCAAAACCTTCGCCGTGCGCCACGGCGATCGGCAGGCGGCTGCCGGCCATGCCCTGCAGGAACAGGCTGGGCGATTCCAGCACCTCGACCATCGACAGGCGGGCCTCGAAACGCTCGCTCTGGTTGGTGGTGAAACGCGGCCAGGCTTCGGCGCCGGGGATGATGTCGGCCAGCTCGGCGAACATCTGGCAGCCGTTGCACACGCCCAGGCCGAAGGTGTCGG
>NZ_JBPCSJ010000171.1:0-5895 GCF_051007235.1 Hydrogenophaga sp.
AGGCCCTTGCCGTGGCGGCGTGGTGCACCGTGTCCGTCCAGCGGGCCCGCCGGGCCTTGCTGTCGGGATCCCCAGCCGGGGGGACGCGCTGCGGCTGGGCAGATGGCCGGTCTTCCACGCCCGCCGCGGCGGGCATAAGATGTTTTTCCCCTCGCGGCCAGGGGACGCATCCATCGGGCCGCGTCATGCATTGCCAGGAGAACACCATGGCTCACGCAAGCAAGCGGCGGGTGGCCCGCCGGGTTTCAGGGGGCGTGCTGACGGCCGCCCTGCTCGCCGCCTGCGGCGGTGGGGAGCTGTTCGCCATCCTGCAAATCGTCACGCCGCTGGCGGGAAGCTGGACTCTGGAGGGCGGTGGTGGCGGCAGCGTCTCGTTCATCGACGCAGAAAACCAGGACACGCTGTTCCGCCCCACGTTGGCGGTGAGCGTCAATGTGCTCCCGGCGCCGCCTGCGGTTTGCGGCGCCACCAATCCGCTCACCGGCACACTCGACAACGGCAAGCTCACGCTGCTGCCCAACACCACGCCGGCATCCACCACCGCCTGCATCACCGGCGTCTTCACCGATCTGCGGCGGCTGGAACTCTCCGTGACCGGCGAGGCTGCCAAGCGGGTCTACCTCAACGACCGCGTGGCTGTCAGCCTGCCAGTGGGTGTGTGGAGCCCGGAGAGCGGCACGCCGACGCTGAAATTCACCCAGCCCTTTTCTGTGGACAACGGAAGCACCGCAGGCGTGGTGGGGTGCGACGTGTCCAACACCGCCGCCAAGGTGAAGTTCAGCGGCACCATGGCGGGCTTCAACACCACCACCCTGGCGGTGCCCACCGCACCAGCACTGCTCGGCACCGCCTTCACCGACCTGAAGTTTGTCGACAGCGCCACCCTGACCTTGCGCAACGCCAACAACGCCCTCATCACCCTCAAGCGCAAGCCCGATCCGGTGCAGCCCGACCCACAGGGCACGCTCTGTCCCTGAGCCGCCACGCCGTGGCTTCAAGGCAGGCGCGGCAGAAAGTGCGCCCGCCGCAGCCGCAGCGTTCGCACGTCCGGCCCCACCTGCAGTTCCACTTCGTCTTGACCCTGCACGCGCGCCCACAGCGCGCGCAGGGGGGCGTCCACCCCGCCGCCGGCCCAGCGCCGCACAGCGTCGCCCCCCTGCAGACCCGCGGCCTGTGCCGGCCCGCCGGGCAGCACCGTGTCGACGAACAGGCCACCCGCGCGCTGCACCAGCGTCAGACCGAAACCGCCGGGCAGGCCGGGTGCATTGGGTGTCACGCACGCGCGCCGCTGGTCCATGTGCAGCCGCCAGCCCGCGCCGTCCAGCAGGGCCGTGCCCACCAGCCCGCCGACGCGTGGTGCCAGCGCACGGTGCAGGCCCGGCGCGCGCAAGCGCAGCACCGGCACGTTGGTCCGCTGCCACGCCCCCACCGCCACCCGCGGCGCCAGCGCCAGCCGGGCGCCGCCGGCCAGCGGCAGGCCGGGGGTGGCGTCGTCGGGTTCGGTGGCTTCGATCTGCACCACCGCGGCCGGGTTGCCGGTGTCCAGCAGCAGCGCCTGGGCGGGCCCGTCGTTGACGCGCAGGTCCAGCACCGGCAGCCCGCGGTGCGTGCCCAGCGTCAGGGGCAGCGTGTCGGCCGGGCAGCCCGCGGGCACGCTGTCGGTGATGGTCAGTGTCCAGCCCACCAGGTCCAGGTCCAGCGACACCCCCGCCAGCAGCGGCACCCCCAGGATGCCGTCCAGCCCTTCCCCCGCCGGGCCCACCAGCGTGCCCAGGTCGTCCAGCCGCAGCGCCGTCTGCCCGGCGTGCGTGTGGGTGCCGATGTGCAGCGGCGGCAGCGCCACCTCGGTGCCCTGGACCGGGCCGAGCGCCGTGTCCGCTCGTGCGCTCGCCCGTTCCGGCAGGCCGTGGCGCTGGGCAAACGCGGCCGACACGATGTGTCGCGTGCTCCCGGTGTCGATCAGCCAGCGCCCGCGCTGCCCGTTCACGTCCACCGGCAGTTCGATCCAGCCGCCGATCTCGCCCAGGCTCAGGCGCGTCAGCGGCACCGGCCCCGAATCGGCCCGCACAGCGCTGGCCTGCAGCAGCAGGGCGCACAGCAGCGCGGCGCCACGGTGGGCGCGGCGGTGCATGGGGCCGTTCACCGCAGCGTGTCCAGGTAGTCGGCCGTGCGCTCCACCAGCTCGGCCATCACCGGCTCCAGCGCCGCCACGCGTTCGCTGCGCCGCGCCTCGGCCGCGGCCAGTGCGGCGGGGTCCTGGCGCAGCACCGTGTCGTACGCGTTGATCGACTCGATCACATCGTTCAGCGCGAACGCCGCGCCGTGGAACACCTCGTTGCGGATGAAGGTGACCAGCCGCGCAAAGCCGCGCTGTGCCGAGACGCCAAAGCGCTGGCGGATCTCGCCGTCCGCGTCCGTCAGTCTCGGCATGAAGCGTTCGGTGAAGGCGTTGTATTCGTCCTTCACTTTCACCAGGTGCGCCACCGCGTCGTCCTGCACCAGCGTGGGCAGCGGCCAGGCCAGCGCCGCCTTCACCGCGAACAGCCGCGTCTGGTACTCCGCCAGGTCGGCCTCCAGCGCCTCGGCAAAACGGTGGTTGCTGTCGCCCCGTGGTTCCATCGCCTCCAGCCAGTCGCTGGCCCAGTGGAACAGCGTCAGGCCAATGGCGGCGCGGGACTTGGCCAGGCCGGGTTCGCTGGTGTCGCTGGCGTCGATGAACAGACGCTGAGCGAAGGGCGTGAACGGGGGCGCACAGGTGCGCAAGTCGATGCCCGGCTCGATCAGCACGGGCAGGATGAACACGCGGTCCTTCTGCGCTTCGCGCGCCAGCGCCCATTCCACCTCTTTGGCCACCCAGGCCTTGGCCAGCGACGTGCGGCTGACCAGCACGATGAAGACGTGGCTGTCTTCGATGGCGCGCACGATGGTCGGGTCCAGGGTCTGCCCGCCCAGCAGTTCGCGCACGTCCACCCAGACGTCGACAAAGTCGGGCAGTGCCGCCAGCGCCAGCGCCAGCGGCTTGTCTTCCCAGGCATGGCTGATGAACACGCGCATCGCTCAGGTCCTCTGCACCACAGGCCGCCACTGTGGACCCGTGGCGCGGGCTTGGCAAGCGCCAGCCTTGCGGGGCCGACGCCCCACCGGCACGCCGTCAGACCGTCTTGACGGTCGTGCCCGGGCCGTTGGTCTTGACCGACTCGATGCCCTTGTCGCGGCCCGCGGCGTCCTTGTACATCTGGCTGGTGCCGATGACCTGGTGGTTGCCGGCCTTGAGGTTGAAGTAGCAGCGGCCGTCGCTGGCGTCCTTGCGGTCGTAGCGTTCGTCCTGCGGGCTGTTGGTCTGCACCGACCGGATGCCGTTCTCGGCCGCCGCCTTGCTGTCGTACTGCTCGCTGCGCAGGATCACTTCACCGTTGCCCGCCTTGAGGGCGAAAGAAAACTTGCCTTGGTCGTTCGACGAGAGTTCGTACCAGCCTGCCATGTGATGTGCTCCTGTTGAGGCGGTCACGGTGCCGCCGCCGGTCATGGTAGGCCGCGGTTTGGAAGGCACAAGAGGGGCTTTCGCCGGTTGTGGCGCCCTGGCCGCGGCGGTGTGACGCCCGTCACCCCCACACCGCGTCGAGCGCCGCCAGCGCGGCGGCGATCACCGGTTCGCCGGCCCGTTCGGCCAGGCAGACAAAGCTCAGGTCGCAGTCCAACGCGACCTGATCGGCCACCACCAGCCCGTGCGCCTGCGCCTCGCGCATGGCGATCGCGTCGCGCACCAGGCTCAGGCCGACGCCGCTCTTGACCAGGTCCAGCATGGACGATTCCTGGTCCACCAGGGCCACGCGGCGCGGCTCGATCCCGGTGAGCGAGCCGGGGCCGAAGACGCGGCGCTGCAGCCGGTGGTGGGCGCTGGCCGCGGGCGTGGCCAGCCAGGGCAGGGCGGCCAGGGCCTTCCAGTCTTTGCCTTTGACCTGCGGCCCCCAGCCGGCGGGGGCGAGCACGCGGTAGGTGAAGCGGGTGAGGGCGCGCAGCCGGTAGGGCGGGCCCAGCGGGTCGGCCGGCAGGTCCAGGAAAAAGCCCACGTCCAGCTCGCCACGGCCCACGCGCGCCAGCACGTCACCGCTCATGCTCTGGCCCAGCTCGGTGCCCACCTGCGGGGCGCTCTCCACCAGCTGCCGCAGGAAGGCGCCCAGGCGGGTGAATTCCGGATCGAGGATGGTGCCGATGCGCAGCGTGCCGCGCACCGTCTGGTGCAGCGCGGCGGCGGCCTGGCCGAAATCGGAGAGCGCGGCCAGCGCCTTGTCGGCCAGCGGCAGCAGGGCCGCGCCCTCGCGCGTGAGCGCCATGCCCTGCGGTGTGCGGGTGAACAGTTGCAGGCCGGTGGCCTCGGCCAGGGTTTTGAGCTGCAGGCTCACCGCCGGCTGGCTCAGGTGCAGGCGCAGGGCCGCACGCGAGACGCTGCCTTCGCGCGCCACGGCGACGAAGGCGCGCAGGGTTTGCGGGTCGGTGGCGGGCAGGCGGGCGTGCGGGTGGGCTGTCATTATTTGGCGAGCTTATACCGGGGCTTGGCCGATTTCATTGGAAGTGCGCCGTTGAATCGGGCACAGTCCGCCCCATGCAGCGGGCTGCGTCATGAGTCCGGCCAATGAAGCACGAGGAGACCTTGCGCATGAGCGACCCCACCACCTTTGACTACATCGTCGTCGGCGCGGGCACGGCCGGCTGCCTGCTGGCCAACCGGCTCTCGGCCGATCCGGGCAAGCGCGTGCTGCTGATCGAAGCCGGCCGCAAGGACGATTACCACTGGATCCACATCCCGGTCGGCTACCTCTATTGCATCGGCAACCCGCGCACCGACTGGCTCTACCAGACCGAGCCCGACCCTGGTCTGAACGGGCGGCGCTTGCGCTACCCGCGCGGCAAGACGCTGGGCGGCTGTTCCAGCATCAACGGCATGATTTACATGCGTGGCCAGGCGCGCGACTACGACCAGTGGGCGCAGCTGACCGGCGACGCCGACTGGCGCTGGGACCGCTGCCTGCCCGCCTTCAAGGCGCACGAAGACCACCACCGGCTGGACCGCTACACCGAGGGCCAGGGCGACGCCGCCCTCGCGGCGCTGCACGGCCACCGCAGCCTGAACAGCCGCGGCGAATGGCGTGTGGAAAAGCAGCGCCTGCGCTGGGACGTGCTCGACGCCTTTGCCCAGGCCGCGCAGCAGGCGGGCATCCCCGCCACCGATGACTTCAACCGCGGCGACAACGAGGGCGTGGGCTATTTCGAGGTCAACCAGAAAGCCGGCTGGCGCTGGAACGCGAGCAAGGCCTTTCTGCGCCCGGTGCAGCACCGGCCCAACCTCACGGTGTGGACGCAGACCCAGGTGGAGCGCCTGCGGCTGGAGCGGGGCGCGTCAGGCGCGCTGCGCTGCACCGGTGCCGACCTGATCAGCCACGGCCAGCGCGTGCGCGTGAGCGCTGCGCGCGAGGTGGTGCTCAGCGCCGGCAGCATCGGTTCGGTGCAGGTGCTGCAGCTCTCGGGCATCGGCCCCGCCGCGGTGTTGCAGGCCGCTGGTGTGGCGCCGCTGCACGAACTGCCCGGCGTGGGCGAGAACCTGCAGGACCACCTGCAGATCCGCTCGGTCTACAAGGTGCAGGGCGCGAAGACGCTCAACACCCTGGCCAACAGCCTGTGGGGCAAGGCGAAGATCGGCATGGAATACGCGTTCAAGCGCAGCGGGCCCATGAGCATGGCGCCCTCGCAGCTCGGGGCCTTCACGCGCTCGGACCCCGGCCGGCCCTGGCCCAACATCGAGTACCACGTGCAGCCGCTGTCGCTGGACGCCTTCGGTGAGCCGCTGCACCCGTTCGACGCCTTCACCGCGAGCGTGTGCAACCTCAACCCGACGAG
>NZ_JBPCSJ010000172.1:0-3703 GCF_051007235.1 Hydrogenophaga sp.
GCGCTTGTCGGCCTCCAGCTCCACCGCTTCGAGTTCGAGCTTCTTGCCGATCAGCTTCTCGATGTCGGCCATCAGGCGCGCATCCTTGCCGCTCACGAACGAGACGGCCAGGCCCGAGGCGCCGGCACGGCCGGTGCGGCCGATGCGGTGCACGTAGTCTTCGGCGTTGAAGGGGATGTCGAAGTTGAACACCGCCGGCACGTCCTTGATGTCCAGGCCGCGCGCGGCCACATCGGTGCAGACCAGCAGGTCGACTTCACCCTTCTTGAACGCTTCCAGCGCCTTCAGGCGCTCGTCCTGGCTCTTGTCGCCGTGCAGCGCGGTGGTCTTCAGGCCTTCGCGCTCCAGCGAACGGGCCAGGCGTGCGCAGCCGAGCTTGCTGTTGACGAAGACAAACGCCTGCGTCACGCCACGCTCTTTCACGATCTGCTTGAGCGTCTGGCGCTTGTCGTCGTCGTCCACTCGGTAGAAGTGCTGCTCCACCGTGGAGGCGGTGGCGTTGGAGCGCGCCACCTCAATGGTGATCGGGTCCTGCAGGTAGCTGCTGGCCAGGCGCTTGATCTCGGGCGAGAAGGTGGCCGAGAACAGCAGCGTGGTGCGGGTCTTGGGCAGGTAGCTCAGGATGCGCTGCAGGTCGGGCAGGAAGCCGATGTCCAGCATGCGGTCGGCCTCGTCGAGCACCACGTACTCGACCTGGTTGAGCACCGCGTTCTTGGCTTCGATGTGGTCCAGCAGGCGGCCCGGCGTGGCCACCAGCACCTCGACGCCCTTTTTGAGTTCCAGCGTCTGCGGCTTCATGTCCATGCCGCCAAAGACCACCGTGCTGCGCAGCTGGGTGTATTTGGCGTACTGCTTGATCTGGTCGGCCACCTGGTCCGCCAGCTCGCGCGTGGGCAGCAGCACCAGGGCGCGCACCGGGTGGCGTGCGGGCGAGGTGGACGCGTTCTCGTGCTTGAGCATGCGCTGCAGCAGCGGCAGCGAGAACGCGGCCGTCTTGCCGGTGCCGGTCTGGGCCGCGCCCATGACGTCACGCCCCTGCAGCACGACCGGAATGGCCTGTGCCTGGATGGGCGTCATGCTCTCGTAACCCATCTCGGCGATGGCACGGGCGAGGTTGGGCGAGAGCTGGAGTTCGGAAAAGGATTGGGTCATTGCAGTGCGCGCGCACAGTGCGCGTTGACCCGGTATTGTCTCACTTCGGGTCTTTTTCACCCACCCCCCGCTTTTGGCCGCCCGCACAGCGGCGGAGCGTGGGGGTTACAGCGATCTGGTGTTGAACGTGTCGCAGGCCTTCACGCTGCCCGTTTCCAGGCCTTTGTGGAACCAGCGCTGGCGCTGTTCGCTGGTGCCGTGGGTGAAGCTGTCGGGCACTACTGTGCCCTGGCTCTTGCGCTGCAGCGCATCATCGCCGATGGCGGCGGCCGCGTTCAGCGCTTCTTCCACGTCACCCGGCTCCAGGATGGCGTTGGTCTTGTGGTTGTGGTGCGCCCAGATGCCGGCAAAGCAGTCGGCCTGCAGCTCCAGCCGCACGCTCAGCGCGTTGTACTCGCGCTCGCTCACGCGGCGGCGCGCCTGTTCCATCTGGTCGGTCACGCCCATGAGGTTCTGCACGTGGTGGCCCACCTCGTGCGCGATCACGTAGGCCTGGGCAAAGTCGCCCGGCGCGCCCAGCTGCTGGCGCAGGGTGTCGTAGAAGCTCAGGTCGATGTAGACCTTCTGGTCGCCCGGGCAGTAGAACGGCCCCATGGCCGCCTGGCCAGTGCCACAAGCCGTGGGCGTGGCGCCGCGGAACAGCACCAGGCGCGGCTTCTGGTACTGCGCACCGCTCTGCTGGAACACGGTGGTCCACACGTCTTCGGTCCCGCCCAGCACCGACGCCACGAACTGGCCCATCGGATCGCTGGGCTGGCCGGTGCTGGCCGCAGGCGCGGATTGCTCCACCGGTGCGGCCAGATCACCCGCACCGCCGAGCACGCCCAGGATGGTCATGGGGTTGATGCCGAAGATCCAACCCGCCACCAGGGCGATGGCGATGGTGCCCAAACCGACGCCACGGCCGCCCACCCGGCGCGGCGCACCGCCGCCCCCCAGCACGCCCCCGCCCGATGCGCGGCGGTCCTCGATCTGGTCGGACTGGCGGTTGTTTTCCCATTTCATGGTGCGGCTCCTCGGGTGTGGGGCGGACAGGCGGAACTCGGTGCCAGCGGCAGAGTCCCATGAAGACATGGGTGGAACCGCATGGCTGGCATGCGGCGGCCAAAACCGAATACCAAAGAATGACAGTTCGCATTATGCAAACCCCTGCACGCGCCGTCGCCTGGCTGGCGCTGGGCGCCGCGGTGCTGCTGGCCGGCTGCGCCAGCACGCTCACCGCCAAGGTCACGCGCTTCAACCAGTGGCCAACCGATGCGGCGGGCGCCAGTTACCGCTTCACGGCGCCCGATCCGCAGCGCGATCTGGAGCTGCAGGCCTACCAGGGCCAGGTGGGTGCGGAGCTGCAGCGCCTGGGCCTGCGCCCCGTGGCCGCCGGCGAGACGGCGCGCTTCGTGGTGGAGGTGCAGGCCGACCTGAGCGAGCGGCAGCGCCAGCGGCTGGTGCCGGTCTACAGCGATCAATGGGTGTACGTGCCGCCCTGGCGCGACGCCCAGGGCCGGTTGCTGGGTGGCCACTGGGTGCCCGACCCCATGGGTGCGCGCTACGTGGGTGACCGCACGGTGACGCAGACGGTGCAGCGCAGCCAGCTGAAACTGCGCATCAGCGAAAGCGGCCCGGGTTCAGACTCTCGCATGGTGTTCGAATCCACCGCGGTGCACGAGGGTGGTGACGACGATCTGGTGGCCGTGGTGCCCTACCTGGTGCGCGGCAGCTTCCAGGACTTTCCGGGGGCCAACGGGCAGGTGCGCCGGCTCAGTTTCGACCTGCCGGCGCGCTGAGGTTCCGACTGCCGATCAGGTCTTGGGAAGCGTGACGCCGACCTGGCCCTGGTATTTGCCGCCGCGGTCCTTGTAGCTGGTCTCGCAGACCTCGTCGCTCTCGAAAAACAGCACCTGGGCGCAGCCTTCACCGGCGTAGATCTTGGCCGGCAGCGGCGTGGTGTTGGAGAACTCCAGGGTCACATAGCCTTCCCACTCGGGCTCGAAGGGCGTGACGTTGACGATGATGCCGCAACGGGCGTAAGTGCTCTTGCCCAGGCAGATGGTCAGCACGCTGCGCGGAATGCGGAAGTACTCGACCGTGCGGGCCAGAGCGAAGCTGTTGGGCGGGATGATGCAGACGTCGGAGTTGATGTCCACGAAGCTCTTCTCGTCGAAGTTCTTCGGGTCCACCACCGAGCTGTAGACGTTGGTGAACACCTTGAATTCGGGTGCGCAGCGGATGTCGTAGCCGTAGCTGCTGGTGCCGTAGCTGACGATCTTCTGGCCCGCGGCGTTCTGCCGGATCTGGCCCGGCTCGAAGGGCTCGATCATGCCGTGCTGCTCGGCCATGCGGCGGATCCATTTGTCGCTCTTGATGCTCATGCTGCGTGCTCCGTGGAATAGCCCGCGATTGTAGGGACCCGCCGCCGGCGGGTCTTGCCGCAGATCACGCGGTGTGCGTGCGCACCACCAGCCGGTCGTCGCCCAGCACGATCAGCGCAAACAGCAACTCGTCCAGCGACTGTGCCTGCGCCGGCTTGCGAGCCAGCAGCGGTGTGGCCTGGGGG
>NZ_JBPCSJ010000173.1:0-6162 GCF_051007235.1 Hydrogenophaga sp.
TGAACTGAAACAGAAGCTGGGCAACGAGGACAAGACCTTCGTCTGGGTCAAGCGTCAGGTGGACGAGCCGGTGGCCAAGCAGATCGCCGCACTGGACATCAAGGGCATCTACCAGCGCCGCGAATACAAGCGCGAGTACCCCGAAGGCGAAGCCGCCGCGCACGTGGTGGGCTTCACCAACGTGGAGGACCGCGGGCAGGAAGGCGTGGAGCTGGCTTTCAACAAGCAGCTGGCCGGCAAGAACGGTTCGCGCCGCGTGATCAAGGACCGCCTGGGCCGTGTGGTGGAAGACGTGCGCGACGTGGTCCCACCCGTGGACGGGCCGGACCTGCAGCTGTCCATCGACAGCAAGGTGCAGTTCTTTGCCTATGAAAAGCTGCGCGACGCGGTCCGGCAACACAAGGCCAAGGGCGGCAGCGCCGTGGTGCTGGACGCGCAGACCGGCGAGGTGCTGGCGCTGGCCAACTACCCCAGTTACAACCCCAACAAGCGGATCAACCTCAGCGGCGAGCAGCTGCGCAACCGCGCGCTGACCGACAGTTTCGAGCCCGGCTCGACCATGAAGCCCTTCATCGCGGCGCTGGCGCTGGAAAAGGGCATGGTCACGCCGAACACCCCGATCCAGACCGCACCGGGGCGCATCACGATCGGCGGCTCGACCATCACCGATTCGCACGCCCATGGCGTGCTGACGGTGGCCGAGGTGATCCAGAAGTCCAGCAACGTCGGCACCGTCAAGATGGCGATGCAGATGAGCCCGCGCGAAATGTGGGAGACCTATGCGCAGGCCGGCTTCGGTCAGAAGCCGCAGCTGCCCTTCCCCGGTGCGGTCAGTGGCCGGCTGCGGCCGTACAAGACCTGGCGACCGATCGAGCAGGCGACCATGAGCTACGGCTACGGCCTCTCGGCCTCGCTGTTCCAGCTGGCGCAGGCCTACACCATCTTCGCCCGCGACGGCGAGCTGATCCCGGTCTCGCTGCTCAAGAGCGAGTCCCCCGCCTCGGGCGTGCACGTGTTCGGCGCGGCCAACGCGGTGGCGGTGCGCAAGATGCTGGCGCTGGCCACCGGCCCTGGCGGTACCGCACCGCAGGCGCAGACCATCGGCTATTCGGTGGGGGGCAAGACGGGCACGGCGCACAAGCAGGAAGGCAAGGGCTACGCCGGCAACAAGTACCGCAGCTGGTTCGTGGGCATCGCGCCCATCGAGCAGCCGCGCATCGTGGTGGCGGTGATGGTGGACGAGCCCAACAACGGCGTGTACTACGGCGGCCTGGTGGCCGCCCCGGTGTTCAGCGAGACCGTGCAGCAGACGCTGCGCGTGCTGGGCGTGCAGCCGGACATGAACGTCAAGCCGCAGATCCTCACCGTAGCCGAGGAGGAGTCGTTCTGATGTGGCCCACCCCCGTCGCTTGTCCACTGCGTGTGGCCGCATCCCCCCTCCAGAGGGCAACACCTGCGCCCCGGCAAAGCCGGTTGCGCGGTGTTCTGTTTGGGGAGCACGGCGCATGACGCAGGTGTTGAACGATCCGCAGGCCGTGGCCGACTGGTTGCGCGAGCGCGTCACCGGCACGCTGCAGTGCGACAGCCGTCGCGTGGCCGCCGGCGACGCCTTTGTGGCCTGGCCCGGCGCCGCCACCGACGGTCGCCGCTACGTGGCCGCCGCGCTGCAGGACGGTGCCGTGGCGGCGCTGGTGGAGCACGAGGGGGTGAACACCTTCGGCTTCGACGACGACCGCATCCTGGCCGTGCCAGGACTCAAGGCGCTGGCCGGACCCATCGCCAGCGCTTTCCACCGCGACCCGACCGCCGAACTGGACGTGGTGGCCTTCACCGGCACCAACGGCAAAACGTCCAGCGCCTGGTGGATGGCCCAGTTGCTGTTGGCGGTAGACCGCCCCTGCGCGGTGGTGGGCACGCTCGGCATCGGCCAGCCGCCGCAGGCGGGCCGCGCATCGAGCATCGTCTCCACGGGTCTGACCACGCCCGACCCGGTGCTGCTACAGGCGCGCCTGCGCGCACTGGTGGACGAGGGCGTGAAGGCCTGCGCCATCGAGGCCTCGTCCATCGGTATCGTCGAAGGGCGGCTGAACGCCACCCATGTGCGCGTGGCGGTGTTCACCAACTTCACCCAGGACCACCTGGACTACCACGGCAGCATGGCCGACTACTGGGCCGCCAAGGCTGCGCTGTTCGACTGGCCCGGCCTGCAGGCCGCGGTGGTGAACGTGGACGACGCGCGTGGCGCGGCGCTGGCGTCCGATCTGGAGGCCAGGCGGCTGGACCTGTGGACCGTGGGCATCGAACCCGCGTCGCAGCGCGCACCGGCCCGCCTGTTTGCGCAGGACATCGGTGTCACCCAGAGCGGCATGCGCCTGACCGTGGGTGAACGCGATGCCGGCGGGGACGTGCTGCACAGCCATGCGCTGCAGCTGCCCCTGGTGGGGCGGTACAACGTGTCCAACCTGCTGTGCGTGCTGGCCTCGGCGCGCGCCCTGGGTGTGCCGCTGGCCGAGGCGATTCAAGCCTGTGTCGCGCTCAGCCCCGTGCCTGGGCGCATGGAGCAGGTGCCGGACGCGGGCGGGCAGCCGCTGGTGCTGGTCGACTACGCCCACACGCCCGACGCCCTGGAAAAAGCCCTGCACGCGCTGCAGCCACTGGCGCGCGAGCGCGGGGGTGCCCTCTGGTGCGTGATCGGCTGCGGCGGCGACCGCGACGCCAGCAAGCGCCCGCTGATGGCCGCCGTGGCCGAGCGCGAAGCCCGCCACCCGGTGCTGACCAGCGACAACCCGCGCAGCGAAGACCCGCTGGCCATCCTGGCGCAGATGCGCGCCGGCCTGGCGCAGCCCGACGCCGCGCTCATCGAACCCGACCGGGCCGCCGCCATCGCACGTGCCGTGCAGGGCGCGGCCGCGCGCGACGTGGTGCTGATCGCCGGCAAGGGGCACGAGGACTACCAGGACATCATGGGTGTGAAGAAACCGTTCTCGGACCTGGAGCAGGCGCGCGCCGCGCTGCAGGCCCGTGGCGCTGGCAGCGGAGGTGCGGCATGAAGACCGTGGCCCAGTTGCTGCCCCTGCTGACCGGCGCCCGCGTGGTGGGCGACCTGTCGGCCGCGTCCATCGCGCGCGTGCACACCGACACCCGCAGCCTGCAGCCCGGTGACCTGTTCGTGGCGCTCAAAGGCGAACGTTTCGATGCGCACGACTTTCTGCCGCAGGCGCGCGCCGCGGGTGCGGTGGCCGGCATCGCCCACCAGGGCCTGGCCGATGCCGGCCTGTCCGGCGTCGAGGTGCCGGACACGCGGCTCGCGCTGGGCGAGCTGGCCCGCCGGTGGCGCGAACAGTTCGAGCTGCCGCTGATCGCCGTGACCGGCAGCAACGGCAAGACCACGGTGACGCAGATGGTCGCGTCCATCCTGCGCGCCGCTGCTAGCGACGCGGCGCACGCCACGCGGGGCAACCTGAACAACGACATCGGCGTGCCCATGACACTGCTGCGCCTGCGCGCGGAACACCGCCTCTCGGTGGTCGAGCTGGGCATGAACCACCCGGGCGAGATCGCTTACATCGCCGCGCTGACACAGCCCACCGTGGCCCTCGTCAACAACGCGCAGCGCGAACACCAGGAATTCATGGGCACGGTCGAGGCCGTGGCGCGCGAGAACGGCGCCGTCATCGCCGCACTGCGCGCCGGCGGCACGGCGGTGTTCCCCAGCGACGACGACCACACCGGCGTCTGGCGCGAACTCGCACACGGCCGAGATGTGCTGACCTTCAGCGACACCGATCCCGCTGCCGATGTGCGCGCCTTGAGCGCCGACTGGGCCGACGGTGCCTGGGCGCTGCGCTTCACGTCTCCTGCGGGCGAACAGACCTGCCGCCTGCGCATCGCCGGCCGCCACAACGTGCGCAACGCACTGGCCGCCGCGGCCTGTGCGCTCGCTGCAGGCGTGTCGCTGGCCGACATCGGGCGCGGTCTCGATGCGTTCGAGCCGGTCGGTGGCCGCTCGCGCGCGCTGTCGGTGGCGCTGGCGGACAGTGCGCTGACGGTGATCGACGACAGCTACAACGCCAACCCGGACTCGGTGGTCGCCGCCATCCGTGTGCTGGCCGAACTGCCGGCACCGCGTTGCCTGGTGCTGGGCGACATGGGCGAGGTGGGCGAACAGGGCCTGGCCTTCCACCTGGAGGTGCTGCGCCAGGCGCAGGCCAGCGGCATCGACGCGGTGCACTGCGCCGGCGACTGGATGCGCCAGGCCTGCGAGGCTCTGCATGCCGCGGGCGAGCCGGTGCCTCTGCACTGGGCCGACGTGGACGCGCTGGCGGCCCACCTGTCCGCGCGCATGCCGTCCGATGCGGTGCGCAGCGTGCTGGTCAAGGGCTCGCGCTTCATGCGCATGGAGCGCGTGGTGCAAGCCCTGCAGGCGCTGGCTGTGACCGCCTCACCACCAGAACAACAGAAAGATCCTTCGCATGCTGCTTAGTCTGGCGCAATGGTTGCAAAGCCTGGGACCCGAGTTCGGGTTCCTGCGCGTGTTCCAGTACCTCACCTTCCGTGCGGTGATGGCCGCGCTGACCGCGCTCATCGTCGGCCTGGTGGCCGGCCCCTACTTCATCCGCCGCCTGGCCGCGCTCAAGATCGGCCAGCCGATCCGCGAATACGCGATGCAAAGCCACATCAGCAAGGGCGGTACCCCCACCATGGGCGGCGTGCTGATCCTGTTCGCGATCGCGCTGTCCACGCTGCTGTGGTTCGACTGGTCCAACCGTTTCACCTGGATCGTGCTGCTGGTCACGCTGGGCTTTGGCGCCATCGTCTGGGTGGACGACTGGCGCAAGGTGGTCAACAAAGACCCCGAAGGCATGCGCTCGCGCGAGAAGTATTTCTGGCAGTCGGCCATCGGCCTGCTGGCGGCCTTTTACCTGGCCTTCAGCGTGGCCGAGACCAGCAACCTGCGCGTGCTGCAGCTGTTCATCGACTGGGTGGCCTCGGGCTTCACGCTCGAACTGCCCCCGCGCGCCGGCCTGATGGTGCCTTTCTTCAAGGAAGTGGCCTACCCGCTGGGCGTGTTCGGTTTCGTGGTCATGACCTACCTGGTCATCGTCGGCGCCAGCAACGCGGTCAACCTCACCGACGGGCTGGACGGACTGGCGATCATGCCGGTGGTCATGGTCGGTTCGGCCCTGGGCGTGTTCGCCTACGTCACCGGCAGCGCGGTGTTCTCGCGCTACCTGCTGCTGCCACACATCCCCGGTGCGGGCGAGCTGCTGATCTTCTGCGCCGCCATGGCCGGCGCCGGCCTGGCCTTCCTGTGGTTCAACGCCCACCCCGCCCAGGTGTTCATGGGCGACGTGGGCGCGCTCGCGCTGGGCGGCGCGCTGGGCACCATCGCCGTCATCGTGCGCCAGGAAATCGTGCTGGCCATCATGGGCGGCATCTTCGTGGTCGAGGCCCTGTCGGTGATGCTGCAGGTCTCGTACTTCAAGTACACCAAAAAGAAGTACGGCGCGGGCCGCCGCCTGTTCCAGATGGCGCCGCTGCACCACCACTTCGAGAAGAAGGGCTGGAAGGAAACGCAGGTCGTGGTCCGCTTCTGGATCATCACCATGCTGCTGTGCCTGATCGGCCTGTCCACCCTGAAGCTGCGATGAAAAGGACCACCCCCGTCGCTTGCCCACTTCGTGTGGCCGCATCCCCCCTCAAGGGGGCCACGCCTGCCGCCCGGCAAAGCCGGTTCGGCGGCGTGCGCTGGCGTGCGTCCGTGGTGAAGGGATGGGTCGCATGAACAGACTGGACAAAGCCCAGGTTCTGATCCTCGGGCTCGGCATTTCTGGCCTGTCGATGGCGCGCTGGTGCGTGCGCCACGGCGCGGTCGTGACCGTGGCGGACACGCGCGAGACCCCGCCGTCGCTCGCCGCGTTGCGCGCCGAATGCCCGCAGGCCACGTTTGTGGCCGGGGCTTTTGATGAGGCCCTGCTGGCGCGCGGATCCTGGAACCTGATCGCCCGCAGCCCCGGCCTGCCGCCCCCGCAACTGGCGCCGGCCCACGCCTGGGCGCAGCAACACGGCGCCGCCTGGGTGGGCGAGCTGGACCTGTTCGCCCAGGCCCTTCAAGACCTGTCGCAGCGCGAGGTGCTCCCCTACAAACCTCAGGTGCTGGCC
>NZ_JBPCSJ010000174.1:0-6050 GCF_051007235.1 Hydrogenophaga sp.
GGGGCGCCGCGGCCGGCTTCGTGTTCCCGGCCGACGGCCGCGGCCGCATCTGGAACACCTTCGACGCGCACCGGTTGCTGACCTGGGCGGCCGCCGAGGGAGAGCCTGGCCAGCAACACGCGCTCAAGAAGGCGCTGCTGGAAGCCTACCACGGCCGAGCAGAGAGCCCGGCCGATCACGCCGTGCTGCTGGCCTGCGCGCAGGTGGCCGGGCTGGACGCCACCCGCGCCGCCGCGGTGCTGGCCAGCGATGAATTCGCTGACGAGGTGCGCGAGCGCGAACAGTTCTTCACTGGCCACGGCATCCACTCGGTTCCAGCGGTCATCATCAACGACCGGCACCTGATCTCCGGCGGCCAGCCTTCGGCCGTGTTCGAGCAGGCCCTGCGCCAGATCGCCGCGGGCGCCTGAGCCCGCACCCTTTCAAGGGACGACGCCGCATTCCTTGAGGGCGGGTCGCACCGGACGCTGATCCGGCCCGCGGCCCCCAGCCTTGCCGCGCGTTCCCGCACACCCGGTGCACACCGGGTGTCGTTCCTCCTCCATCCATTCGATGCCCGCCACTCCGGCGGTCGTGCCGTGCACGCCCGCGCGCGTGCAGCGCCTGTGGCCTCTGTGGCTGGGTCTTGCGGGGTATAAGAGCAAATATGTTTGCTTATATGTTTTTGTTTTTCGGAGGGGGTGGTCGTGCAATTCGTTGAACTGTAGCGCGCTTGCATAGGGAAAACACCTATGGTTTTGGGATGAACGGGTTTGACGTCTGATTTGTCGATCCCTAGAATAGGCAAATATGTTGTCTTAAATGCCGCTTTCGGATCATCCGATCCCAAGCATCCCGTCCCAGTCCCTAGGAGTCCTGAACATGCGCAATCTGAGTGGAAAAACCGTGATCGTCACCGGTGGTGGCGGTGGCATCGGCGGCGCAACCTGCCGTCGCTTTGCCGAAGAGGGCGCCAAGGTCGCCGTCTTCGACATGAACCTGGAGGCTGCCCAGAAAGTGGCCACCGACATCGAAGCCGCAGGCGGTGTGGCCAAGGCCTTCAAGTGCGACATCACCGACCGCGCCGCGGTGGATGCGGCCGTGGCCGCGGCCGAAGCCGCGCTGGGCCCCATCGACGTGCTGGTGAACAACGCCGGCTGGGACGTGTTCAAGCCCTTCACCAAGACCGTGCCCGCCGAGTGGGAGAAGCTGATCGCCATCAACCTGACCGGCGCCCTGCACATGCTGCACGCGGTGCTGCCCGGCATGGCCGAGCGCAAGGCCGGTCGCATCGTCAACGTGGCGTCCGACGCCGCCCGCGGCGGCTCGTCGGGTGAGGCCGTGTACTCCGCCTGCAAGGGCGGTCTGGTGGCCCTGTCCAAGACGCTGGCGCGCGAACACGCCCGCCAGAACATCACCGTCAACGTGGTCTGCCCCGGCCCGACCGACACCGCGCTGCTGGCCGGTGTGGCCGAAGGCGCGCGCGACCCGGCCAAGCTGCTCGAAGCCTTCCGCAGCGCCATCCCGCTGGGCCGCCTGGGCCAGCCGGACGACCTGGCCAGCGCCATCGCCTTCTTTGGCAGCGACGACGCCGGCTTCATCACCGGTCAGGTCATCTCCGTCTCTGGCGGTCTGACCATGCACGGCTGACCGCACGCCACCCCTTCAACGCACACCCGAGGAAACTCCCATGAATTTCGAAGACATCCTGTACGAAGTCCGCAACGGCGTGGCCTGGATCACCATCAACCGCCCGGACAAGATGAACGCGTTCCGCGGCACCACCTGCGACGAGATCATCAAGGCCCTGAACAAGGCCGGCTACGACCGCCAGGTGGGCTGCATCGTGCTGGCCGGCGCCGGCGAGAAGGCCTTCTGCACCGGCGGTGACCAGTCGGCCCACGACGGCAACTACGACGGCCGCGGCACCATCGGTCTGCCGATGGAAGAGCTGCACACCGCCATCCGCGACGTGCCCAAGCCCGTGATCGCCCGCGTGCAGGGTTTCGCCATCGGCGGCGGCAACGTGCTGTGCACCATCTGCGACCTGACCATCTGCTCCGAGAAGGCCATCTTCGGCCAGGTCGGCCCCAAGATGGGTTCGGTGGACCCCGGCTACGGCACGGCCTTCCTGGCCCGCGTGGTGGGCGAGAAGAAGGCGCGCGAGATCTGGTACCTGAACAAGCGCTACTCCGGTCAGGAAGCGGTGGACATGGGCCTGGCCAACATCTGCGTGCCGCACGAGAAGCTGGACGAAACGGTGCAGGAATGGGCCGAGACGATCTGCGAACGCAGCCCCACCGCCATCGCGATCGCCAAGCGCAGCTTCAACTGCGACACCGCGCACCAGAGCGGCATCGCCGGCATGGGCATGTACGCGCTCAAGCTGTACTACGACACGGAAGAGTCGCGCGAGGGCGTGAACGCGCTCAAGGAAAAGCGCAAGCCCGAGTTCCGCAAGTACGCCAAGTAAACGCAGGAGGACCCAGATGAACCCGAATCCCTACATCGACGAAGACCTGCAGGCGCTGGCCGAAACCGCGCGCCGCTTTGCCGACGAACGTGTCAAGCCCGGCTTCCTGGAGCGGGACAAGACGCGCGACCTCGACCGCAGCTTGCTGCGCGAGATGGGCGCGCTCGGGTTCATCTGCCCCGAGCTGCCCGAGCAGTTCGGCGGCCTGGGCATGGGCTGCCTGGCCGCGGGCGTGATCCACGAAGAGATCGCGCGCGCCGACCTGAGCTTCTCGTACCTGAACCTGCTGGCCTCGCTCAACAGCCAGATCCTCTCCAAATACGGCAACCCGGACATCGTGGGCCCCTGGCTCCAGAAGATCGTGCAGGGCGAGGCGATCTGCGCCATCGCGCTGACCGAACCGCGTGGCGGCTCGGACGCCGCCAACCTGCGCCTGCGCATCGAGCGCGATGGGGACTTCTACGTCATCAACGGCGAGAAGACCTCCATCTCCGCCGCCGACCAGGCCGACATCGCCGTGGTGTTCGGCCGCACCGGCACGCCCGAGTCGGGCGCGCACGGCGTGACCGCGTTGCTGGTGCCCATGGACACCCCGGGCCTGACCACCAACCGCTTCGACTGCCACGGCCAGCGCGCCATCGGCCGCGGTTCCATCTTCTTCGAGAACGTGCGCATCCCCGTGAGCCACCGCCTGGGCGACGAGAACAAGGGTTTCGTGCAGGTGATGCACGGCTTCGATTTCTCGCGCTCGCTGATCGGCCTGCAGTGCCTGGCCGTGGCGCGTGTGGCGCTGGACGAGACCTGGGAATACATCACCCAGCGCCAGGCCTTTGGCCAGCCGCTGTCGGCCTTCCAGGGCGTGACGCACCCGCTGGCCCAGTTCGACACGGAAGTCGAGGGCGCGCGCCTGGTCTGTCTGCAGGGCCTGTGGCTCAAGGACAAGGGCCTGCCGCATTCTGCCGAGGCCGGCATGGCCAAGTGGTGGGGCCCCAAGCTGGCCTACGACGTGATCCACCAGTGCCTGCTGTGCTACGGCCATGGCGGCTACGACCGCGGCCTGATGGAACAGCGCCTGCGCGACGTGCTGGGCTTCCAGATCGGCGACGGCACGGCGCAGATCATGAAAACCATCATCGCCCGCACCCGCGCCGGCCGCAAGAACGTACCGGCCTGACCGGACCGGTTCCACCCCCAGAGCAGGAGACAAGACCATGGAATTCGATGCAGTGCTGATCCCGGCCCGCCGCGCCCAGAGCGTGGCCCAGGGCTTCTGGCCCGACCGCACCATCAACGACGAGCTGGACGCGTGTGTGGCGGCCTGCCCCGACAAGCTGGCGCTGACGGCGGTGCAGGCCGAAAGCGGCGCGACCACGCGCTTCACCTACCGCGAGCTGGCCGCCATGGCCGACCGCGTGGCGGTGGGCCTGACGAAGCTGGGCGTGGGCAAGAACGACATCGTCGCCTGCCAGCTGCCCAACTGGTGGCAGTTCACCGTGGTCTACCTCGCCTGCTCGCGCATCGGCGCGGTGATGAACCCGCTGATGCACATCTTCCGCGAGCGCGAGCTGTCGTTCATGCTCCAGCACGGCGAGGCCAAGGTGCTGATCGTGCCCAAGGTCTTCCGGGGTTTCGATTTCGAGCAGATGGCCACCGGACTGAAGCCCAGCCTGCCGCACCTGCAGCACATCGTGGTGGTGGGCGGGCAGGGTGCCAACAGCTTCGAGGCCCTGCTCAGCGGCCCGGCCTGGGAGAACGAGCCCGGAGCACGCGAGGTCCTGACGCGCCACCGCCCCGGCCCGGACGACGTCACCCAGATCATCTACACCTCGGGCACCACCGGTGAACCCAAGGGCGTGATGCACACCGCCAACACGGTGATGGCCAACATCATTCCCTACGCGCAGCGCCTGCAACTGGACGCCGAGGACGTGATCCTGATGGCCTCGCCCATGGCGCACCAGACCGGCTTCATGTATGGGCTGATCATGCCCATCCTGCTCAAGGCCAGCGCGGTGATCTACGACGTGTGGGAGCCGCTCAAGGCGATCGACCTGATCCGCGCCGAGGGCTGCAGCTTCACCATGGCGTCCACGCCGTTCCTGACCGACCTCGCCAAACACGTGGCCGAGTCGGGCAAGACCGTGCCCACGCTCAAGACCTTCCTGTGCGCCGGCGCCCCCATCCCCGGCCCGCTGGTGGAGCAGGCGCGCGCGGTGCTGGGCACCAAGATCGTGTCCGCCTGGGGCATGACGGAAAACGGCGCCGTGACACTGATCCGGCTGGACGACCCCGACGAGCGCGCCTTCACCACCGACGGCTGCCCGCTGCCCGGTGTCGAACTCCGGGTGGTGGACTTCGACGGTGCGGTCCTGCCCGCGGGCCAGGCTGGCAAGCTGATGGTGCGTTCGGTGTCCAACTTCGGCGGCTACCTCAAGCGCCCGCACCTCAACGGCACCGACGCCGAGGGCTGGTTCGACACCGGCGACCTCGCGCGCCTGGACGAGCAGGGCTATGTGCGCATCACCGGCCGCAGCAAGGACGTGATCATCCGCGGCGGCGAGAACATCCCGGTGGTCGAGATCGAAGCGCTGCTGTACCGCCACCCCGCCGTGGCCATGGCGGCCGTGGTGGCCTACCCCGACGAGCGCCTGGGCGAACGCGCCTGCGCGGTGGTCGTGCCCAAGGCCGGGCAGACCATCGACCTGCCGGCCATCGTCGCCTTCATGAAGGAACAGAAGGTGGCGATGCAGTACATCCCCGAGCGCCTGATCGTGCGCGACGCCATGCCGTCCACCCCGTCCGGAAAGATCCAGAAGTTCAAGCTGCGCGAGATGCTGCGCGAAGGACTGGTCTGAATCCCGCGCCACCTCTTTTTCCCCTGCCGACCACAACCCACCACCCGGAGACACAGCCATGTTCAACACCACCGCATCCCCCCAGCGCCGCAGCCTGATCCAGGCTGCCGCCGCAGCCGTCCTGGGCTTCGCTGCCCTGGGCAGTGCGCAGGCCCAGCAGGCCTGGCCCAGCGCCAAGCCCATCCGCATCGTGGTTGGCTTCGCGCCCGGTGGCACCACCGACGTCATGGCCCGCGTCATGGCGCAGTCGCTCGGCGAAGCGCTGGGCCAGGCCGTAGTGGTGGAGAACAAGCCCGGCGCGAGCGGCAACCTGGCCGCCAGCGAGGTGATCCGCGCCACGCCCGACGGCTACACCTTCCTGATCGCACCCACTTCGTTCGAGACCGCCAACCCCTACCTGTTCAAGCAGACCATCGCGCCGGCCAAGGACCTGACCCCGGTGGCCGGTGTGGGCCGCAGCCAGATGTACCTGGTGGTCAAGCCGCAAGCCACCTTCAAGGACGCCAAGGACTTCGTGGCCTACGCCCGCGCTAACCCCGGCAAGCTGTCGTATTCGTCCGCCGGTGCCGGTACGCCCCCGCACCTGGCCGGTGAACTGTTCAAGAAGGTCACCGGCGTGTTCGCCACCCACCTCCCTTACCGCGGCGCCGCGCCGGCCCTGCATTACGTGATGGCCAACCAGGCCGACTACGTGTTCGATCCGTGAATCGCCTTCCCGCACGTGCGCGCCGGCAAGGTGCGCA
>NZ_JBPCSJ010000175.1:0-2245 GCF_051007235.1 Hydrogenophaga sp.
CGCGCGCGGGCGTGCACGGCACGACCGCCGGAGTGGCGGGCATCGAATGGATGGAGGAGGAACGACACCCGGTGTGCACCGGGTGTGTGGGGACGCGCGGCAAGGCGGGGGCCGCGGGCCGGATCAGCGTCCGGTGCGACCCGCCCTCAAGGGATGCGGCGCCGTCCCTTGAGAGGGTGCGGGCTCAGGCGCCCGCGGCGATCTGGCGCAAGGCCTGCTCGAACACGGCCGCGGGCTGGCCGCCCGAGATGAGGTGGCGGTCGTTGATGATGACCGCCGGCACCGAGTGGATGCCGTGACCGGTGAAGAACTGTTCGCGCTCGCGCACCTCGTCGGCGAACGCATCGCTGGCCAGCACCGCGGCGGCGCGGGTGGCGTCCAGCCCGGCGGTCTGGGCGCAGGCCAGCAGCACCGCATGGTCGGCCGGGCTTTGCGCCCGACCGTGGTAGGCCTCCAGCAGCGCCTTCTTGAGCGCGTGTTGCTGCCCGGGCTGGCCTTCGGCGGCGGCCCAGGTCAGCAGGCGGTGCGCGTCGAAGGTGTTCCAGATGCGGCCACGGCCCTCGGCCTTGAACACAAAGCCGGCCTCCGCGCCACGCTGGCGGATGGTTTCGCGGATCTGGGCCTGCTGCTCGGCCGAGCTGCCGTATTTCTGCGTCAGGTGCTCGGTGATGTCCTGGCCCTCGGGCCCCATCTGCGGGTTCAGTTCAAAGGGCTGAAAGTGCAGCTCGGCCGCCACATCGGGCTGCACGCGGGCCAGGGCCTGCTCCAGCGCGGCCAGGCCAATGGCGCACCACGGGCAGGACACATCGGAGACGAAGTCGATTTTGAGGGTCTGGGTCATCGCGGCATGGTAACGACCCATGCGCGACAATGTCGGCCCGCACCGAATTGCCCCCGAACCGCCCGCACCGCAACGCTTTGAGCACCATGACCGACCGCTACGCCGTCATCGGCAACCCCATTGGCCACAGCAAGTCCCCCCTGATCCACGGCGCCTTCGCGCAGGCCACCGGGCAGGACATCGAGTACACCGCCATCGAAGGCCCGCTGGACGGCTTCAAGGCCACGGTCGAGGCCTTCATCGCCAACGGCGGCCGGGGCATGAACGTCACCATCCCCTTCAAGCTGCAGGCCTTCGAGATCGCCACCGACCCGATGGAATCGGCCCGCCTGGCCGGCGCGGTCAACGCACTCAAGTTCGAAGGCGGCCGCATCCACGCGCAGAACTTCGACGGCCTGGGTCTGGTGAACGACATTCAGCGCAACCTGGGCGTGTCGCTGGCCGGCAAGCGGGTGCTGATCTGCGGCGCCGGCGGTGCCACGCGCGGCGCCATCCTGCCCATCGCGGCGCAGCAGCCCGCGGTGATCGCCGTGGCCAACCGCACCGCCGCCAAGGCCCACGGCCTCAAAACCGACTTCGCCGCCCACGCCGCCCTGCAGACCGGCGGGTACGACGAGCTGGCGGGCGAGACCTTCGATGTGGTCCTCAACGCCACGTCCACCGGCCTGTCCAAAGACGCGCTGCCGCTGCCTCCCAGCGTCTTCGCCCCGGGCGCCCTCGCCTACGACCTGGTCTACGGCAAGGGCCTGACCACCTTCCTGCAACAGGCCCAGGCCGCGGGTGTGACCCAGCTGGCCGACGGCGTGGGCATGCTGGTGGAACAGGCAGCCGAGGCTTTTGAATGGTGGCGCGGCGTGCGGCCGGACACGAAACCGGTCATCGCCCGCTTCACCGTGCCCCTGGTCTGATGCACAAAACCCCCACGCTGCGCCGCTGCGCGGGTCGCTGCCCCCCCGGGGGGCTGACCCGCCTTGGGGCGGCTCGGCGGCGGGTCGTGTTGGGTTTCACATGACAGCTTCTTCGCGTTGGGCACAGGCCGTGCCCCTGCTGGCTGTGCTCGGCTCGGTCGTCGCGCTGGGCATCGGCACATCGTTCGCCAAGCAGCTGTTCCCGCAGGTAGGCGCGCTGGGCACCACCGCGCTGCGTGTGGGCTTCTCGGCCTGCTGGCTGCTGCTGATCTGGCGCCCCTGGCGCTGGACCACGACCCGAGCCGACTTCAAGAACCTCGTGCGCTATGGCATGGCCCTGGGCTGCATGAACCTGATGTTCTACCAGTCGATCCAGACCATCCCGTTCGGTGTCGCGGTGGCCATCGAGTTCAGCGGCCCGCTGGCCGTGGCCTGCTTCACCTCGCGCCGCGGCATCGACTACCTCTGGATCGCATTGGCCATCGTGGGCCTGGGC
>NZ_JBPCSJ010000176.1:0-3253 GCF_051007235.1 Hydrogenophaga sp.
CAGGTGCGGCTGCACCAGGCCCACGGTGGACACGCGCTTGTCCAGCGGCGTGTCGGTGCTGCTCTGACAGCTCACCGGGCTGGTCTCGGTCATGCCGTAGGCGATGGTGACCTCGCCCATGTGCATGTCGGCCTGCACGCGCTTCATCACCTCCACCGGGCAGGGTGAGCCGGCCATGATGCCGGTGCGCAGGGTGTGCAGGTCGAATTCCGCAAAGCGCGGGTGGTCCAGCTCGGCGATGAACATGGTCGGCACGCCGTGCAGGCCGGTGCATTTTTCGTCCTGTACGGTTTGTAGGACGGCCAGCGGGTCGAACGCATCACTGGGGTAGACCACGGTGCTGCCGTGCGTGAAGCAGGCCAGGTTGCCCAGCACCATGCCGAAGCAGTGGTACAGCGGCACGGGAATGCACAGCCGGTCTTCCGGCGTGAGCTTCATGCACTCGCCGATGAAGAAGCCGTTGTTCAGGATGTTGCGGTGGGTCAGCGTCGCGCCCTTGGGGAAGCCGGTCGTGCCGCTGGTGAACTGGATGTTGATCGGATCGTTGGCCGTCAGCCCCGCCGCCGCCTGCGCCACGCGCGGGTCACCCGTCGTGCCCGAAGCCAGCAAGGCGGAGAAGCGCAGCATGCCGGGCTGCTCGGCGCCCTCGCCCGCCACGTCGATCCAGGCCACGGCGCGAAGCCCGGGCAGTCGCGCCGCCTGCAGAGCTCCCGGTGCGCAGGTGGCCAGCTCGGGCGCCAGTTCGCGCAACATGCCCAGGTAGTCGCTGGTCTTGAACTGCGCCATCGACACCAGCGCCTTGCAGCCGACCTTGTTGAGCGCGTATTCCAGCTCGGCCGTGCGGTAGGCTGGGTTGATATTGACCAGCACCAGGCCGACCTTGGCGGTCGCCAGCTGCATCAGAACCCATTCCACGTTGTTGTGCGACCAGATGCCGATACGGTCGCCCGGCTGCAGCCCCAGGCCCAGCAGCGCGCTGGCCAGCCGGTCCACCTCGGCCGCCAGCGCGGCGTAGCTGTAGCGGCGGCCCTGGTGCACGCTCACCAGCGCCTCGCGCTGCGGGTGGCGCGCGGCCATGGCGTCGAAGAAGGCGCCGATGGTCTGCTCGATCAGCGGCACGTCGGTGCGGCCTGCGGCCTGGCTGGGCGCGGCGGGGTGCGCGCTGTTCGACGGGTTTTCCATGGGCTTGTCTCCTCTGGCATCCGGGCGCCATCTGGGCGCCATCTGGGCGGAACGCGACCACCAGCATAGCGACCGGCGCGCTGGGCAGGCGGGCAATCAGGTTGCAAATCGCGCCATCCATGGCAGACTGGGACCATGCCCGCCCGCCCCACTGCCACCGCCGCCACCCGCCCACTGGTCGCCGCCACGCCGATGGCCTTTGTTTATTGCATCACCCAGGCGTATGCATCGCGCGGCCTGTCGCCGCAGGCGGCGCTGGAAGCCGCACAAATCACGCCAGCGGATGTGCAACGGCCAGACGGCCGCATCACCGCCTTGCAGATGGAATGGCTGTCCGCCGCCGCCATGCAGCAGTTGGACGACGAGGCCCTAGGCTGGTTTGGCCGCCCCCTGCCCTGGGGCAGCTACGGGTTGCTGGCGCGCGCCTCGCTCTCGGCCCCCACGCTGGGCGTGGCACTCAAGCGCTGGTGCCGCCACCACGGCCTGCTCACGCGCGACATCACCCTGGCCGTCCAGGTGCAGGGCGACGAGGCCGCCATCGTGCTGACCGAACACCGCCCGCCCGGTGGCGACGGCTCGCTGCGCGAGTTCTGCCACGTCTCGGTGCTGCGCAACGTGCACGGCCTGGCCTGCTGGTTCGTCGATTCGCGCATCCCCCTGCGCGGCGCCAGCTTCGCCTTTGCCGCCCCACCCCATGCGGACGCCTACGGCGTGCTGTTCGACGGCCCCATCCGCTTCGACGCCGAACAGACCGCCATCCGCTTCGACGCGCGTTATCTGGACCTGCCCGTCAAGCGCGACGAGGCCGCCATGAACCAGATGCTGCAGCGCGCCCTGCCCATCCAGGTGCGGCCCTACCGGCGCGACCGCCTGCTGGTGCAGCGCGTGCGCCAGCTGCTGCTGACCCAGCCGCAAGACACCCGCAACGCCGACGACCTGGCCACGCTGCTGCACACCTCGGCCCGCAGCCTGCACCGGCAGCTGAAAGAAGAAAGCGCCACCCTGCAGGCGCTGAAAGACGAGGTTCGCCGCGAACGCGCCATGGCCCTGCTGCAGCGCAGTTCAAGACCCGTCAAGCAGGTGGCCGAGGCGGCCGGGTTTCAGAACGAGAAGAGTTTTATCCGCGCGTTCAAGGGCTGGACGGGGATGACGCCGGGCGAATGGAGGGAGCGCATGTGAAGGCAGACAAAACGCCGACCGACGACCAGGCCCGCCAGGTCGGCCACCGCCGCTGGCTGCGCCTGGGCGCCAAAACCCTGCACGACGTGGCGTCCATCGGCTTTGGCGGCGCGCTGGCGGCCTGCCTGGTCATCAACCAGGTTGCCAGCCGCGAAAGCGCCGAGGCGTTTGCCGCCGCTCGGCTGGCCTATGGCACCATCGCGCAGTACCTGCTGGTGCCGTGCATGTTCGTGGTGGTGCTCAGCGGATTGATCGCACTGGCGGCCACGCGGGCCTACACCGGCGCGAGCTGGGCCTGGCTCAAGGCCTTGCTGGGGCTCAGCGTGTTCGAGGCAACGCTGGTGGTGGTGGGCTCGAAACAGAGGCAGGCCGAGATCGTGGCGGCCTACGCAGATCCGGCCTTGCTCGACACCTTGCTGCGATCCGAGCGCAACACCCTGTGGCTGCTGATCGCGCTCAGTGTGGTCAACGTGGTGCTGGCCGTATGGCGGCCCCGGCTGGGGCCGAAAGAGCGCTGAGGCTGGCGACGCCATCGGCGCAGACCCCACAGCGGCCGGCGAATGACCTCGGGGCGCGCACTCAGCGCTTGAAACCCAGCGAGGCACATCCACCGCAATAGACGCTCAGCAGCACGCACAGCAGGGTCATGATCCCGCCATGGTGGCGCCCGTACTTCAATGCCGGGGGCAGGAGGTCCAGCCAAAACACAGCGCCCATGCACAAGGCCTACAGCGCCATCACGACGCTGAACCACGGGCGGCGTGCGAAGTGCTCGACCGTTGGATGACGCTTCAGGTCATGCACCGGCATGTTGCGTCAGCCAGGCAGACAGCTGGTCCATGTGCCGGAACACCCGCGCCACCGGCAGCCCTTCAAATGCCCGCCCGTGCCC
>NZ_JBPCSJ010000177.1:0-21184 GCF_051007235.1 Hydrogenophaga sp.
CGACTGGATCGACCAGCTCTTCATCGCCAACACGCACGACTACATCCTGTGCTTCTCCAACCGCGGCCGCCTGTATTGGCTGAAGGTCTGGGAGGTTCCCGCGGGTTCGCGCGGCTCGCGCGGCCGCCCCATCGTCAACATGTTCCCGCTGCAGGAAGGCGAGAAGATCAACGTGGTGCTGCCGCTGACCGGCGACGCCCGCAGCTTCCCGGACAACCGCTACGTGTTCATGGCCACCAGCATGGGCACGGTGAAGAAGACCTCGCTGGACGAATTCAGCAACCCGCGCAAGGCCGGCATCATCGCTGTTGACCTGGACGAAGGCGACTTCCTGATCGGCGCCGCGCTGACCGACGGCCAGCACGACGTGATGCTGTTCAGCGACGGCGGCAAGGCCGTTCGCTTTGATGAGAACGATGTGCGCCCCATGGGCCGCAATGCCCGCGGCGTGCGCGGCATGATGATCGAGGACAGCCAGAGCGTGATCGCCATGCTGGTGGCCGAAGACGAGCAGCAAAGCGTGCTGACCGCGACCATCAACGGCTACGGCAAGCGCACCTCCATCGTCGAATACACCCGCCACGGCCGCGGCACCAAGGGAATGATCGCCATCCAGCAGAGCGAGCGCAACGGCAAGGTTGTGGCCGCCACACTGGTGCACAGCGACGACGAGATCATGCTGATCACCGACAAGGGTGTGCTGGTGCGCACCCGCGTGAGCGAGATCCGCGAGATGGGCCGCGCGACGCAGGGCGTGACGCTGATCGCGCTGGACGAGGGTGCCGAGTTGTCGGGCCTGCAGCGCATCGTGGAGAACGACGCCAATATCGACGCCAGCATCGACACCAACGCCCCCGAAGCCGAAGGCACCGACGAACCGGCGGGTGACGCCGAATGACGCAGCGTCCGTACAACTTCTCGGCCGGTCCGGCCGCGATGCCCGAAGAGGTGCTGCAGCAGGCTGCCGCCGAAATGCTGGACTGGCACGGCAGCGGCATGGGCGTGATGGAGATGAGCCACCGCGGCAAGGAGTTCATGTCCATCGCCGCGCAGGCCGAGGCCGATCTGCGCGAGTTGCTGGTGGTGCCCGCGAATTTCCGCATCCTGTTCATGCAGGGCGGCGGTCTGGCGGAAAACGCCATCGTGCCGCTGAACCTTTCGCGCGGTGGTGTGGTGGACTTCGTCGTCACCGGCAGCTGGAGCCAGAAATCGGCCAAGGAAGCGCGCAAGTACGCCACCTCCACGGTGATCGCCAGCAACGAGGCCGACGGCCACACCACCCTGCCCTCCCCCGCCGGCTGGAAGCCGAGCAAGGACGCGCAGTACGTGCACATCTGCAGCAACGAGACCATCCACGGCGTGGAGTTTCACGAGCTGCCGGACCTCAAGGCACTGGGCAGCAAAGCCCCGCTGGTGATCGACTTTTCGTCTCACGTGGCCTCGCGTTCGGTGGACTGGTCGCGCGTCGGCCTGGCCTTTGGCGGAGCGCAGAAGAACCTCGGCCCCGCTGGTGTGACCCTGGTCGTGGTGCGCGAGGATCTGCTGGGACAGGCGCTGTCGATCTGCCCCAGCGCGTTCGACTACAAGACCGTGGCCGACAACGGTTCCATGTACAACACGCCGCCCACCTACGGCATCTACATGGCCGGACTGGTGTTCCAGTGGCTCAAGCGCCAGAAAGAAGGCGCCTTCACCGGCATCGCGGCCATGGAGGAGCGCAACATCGCCAAAGCCACGCTGCTCTACAACTTCATCGACCGTTCCGAGTTCTACGTGAACAAGGTCGCCAAAGACTGCCGTTCGCGCATGAACATCCCGTTCTTCCTGCGCGACGAAAGCCGCAACGACGCCTTTCTGGCCGGCGCCAAAGAGCGCGGCCTGCTGCAGCTCAAGGGCCACAAGGCGGTGGGTGGCATGCGCGCCAGCATTTACAACGCCATGCCCCTGGCGGGCGTGCAGGCGCTGGTGGACTACCTGCGCGATTTCGAGAAGACCTCCGCATGAGCCAGCAACCCGTCCAGTCCGAAGCGCTCGCCGGTTTGCGGGTGCAGATCGACAGCATCGACCAGCAACTGCTCTCGCTGCTCAACCAGCGCGCCCACGTGGCAGAGCAAGTAGGTGCGATCAAGCGCGCGGAAGGCTCGCCCTTCTTCCGCCCCGACCGGGTGGCGCAGGTGATCGACAAGATCCAGAACGCCAACCAGGGCCCGCTGCTGAACCAGCATGTGGCGTCCATCTGGCGCGAGATCATGTCCGCCTGCCTGGCGCTGGAAGCGCCTCAGCGCGTGGCCGTGCTCGGTCCTGAAGGCACGTTCACCGAACAGGCCGCCATCGAGTTCTTCGGCAGCGCCGCGAATCTGATTTACTGCAGCAGCTTCGACGAGGTGTTCCACGCCACGGCCGCGGGCACCGCCCAGTACGGTGTGGTCGGCGTCGAAAACTCCACCGAAGGCGTGGTCGCGCGATCGCTCGACCTGTTCCTGCGTTCACCGGTGCACGTGGTCGGCGAGGTCAGCCTGCTGGTGCGCCACAACCTGCTGCGCCAGGTCAACAGCCTGGACGCTGTCGAGGTGGTGATGGCCCACCCGCAGGCCTTGGCCCAGTGCCAGGGCTGGCTGACCCAGCACCTGCCCAAGGCCGAGCGGCGCGCCGTGTCCAGCAACGCCGAGGGGGCGCGCCTGGCCGCCACCAACCCGGCCTGGGCAGCCATCGCGAGTGAACGCGCGGCAGCCCAGTTTGGCCTGCACATCGTCTCTCACGCCGTTCAGGACGAGGCCTACAACCGCACGCGCTTCCTGGTCATCTGCCTGCCGCAGACGCTGGCCACGCCGCCGGCCTCGGGTCGCGACTGCACCAGCCTGGTGGTGTCGGTGCCCAACCGGCCGGGTGCGGTGCACGACCTGCTGGTGCCGCTGAAGAACAACGGCGTGTCGATGACGCGTTTCGAATCGCGTCCGGCCAAGTCGGGCCCGTGGGAGTACTACTTCTACATCGACCTCGCGGGCCATCCGTCTCAACCCAACGTCGCCGCCGCCCTGCAAGAATTGCAGGGTCTGTGCGCCTTCTACAAAGTGCTGGGTGCCTACCCGGTGAGCGAATGACATGGCCGCCACCCCTATCAAATTCGAACAACTCGGCCTCATCGGTTGCGGGCTCATGGGCGGGTCTTTTGCCCTGGCGCTGAAAAAGGCAGGACTGGTCAAGCGCGTGGTGGGCTACAGCAAGTCGCCCTCGACCACCGAGCGAGCACGCCAGATGGGCGTGATCGACGTGGAAGCGCCCTCAGCCCTGCTGGCGGTGTCGGGAGCCGATCTGGTGCTGCTGGCCGTGCCGGTCTCGGCCACCGAGGCCACGTTCAAGGCCATCCGCCACCTGATCACGCGAGACACGCTGGTGATGGACGTGGGCTCCACCAAGCGCGAGGTGATCGACGCCGCGCGCCGCGTGCTCAAGGACCAGGTGGGGGTGTTCGTGCCCGCCCACCCCATTGCCGGCAAAGAACTGGCCGGTGTGGAGCATGCCGACGCCGAGCTGTACACCGGGCGCCAGGTCATCCTCACCCCCATCGAGCGCACCCTGACGACCCAGCTGGACAAAGCCCAGCAGGTCTGGACCGCGCTGGGCTGCCACGTCAAGCAGATGTCGCCCGAGGCGCACGACGCGGCCTACGCGGCCGTGAGCCACCTGCCGCACCTGATCGCGTTCGCGCTCATGAACGCGATCCATGAACAGAAGCAGGGTCAGGAATTCCTGTCGCTGGCCGGCCCGGGTTTCCGCGACTTCACCCGCATCGCGGCCAGCGACCCGAGCGTCTGGCGCGACATCCTGGTGTCCAACAAGGAAGAGCTGCTGGCGCAGTCCAAACAGTTCCAGCGCGCCCTGCACGCGCTGGAAGTGGCCATCAGCGCCGGCAACCCCGACGCGCTGGAAGCCCTGATCGACACCGCCAGCAGTACCCGTGCGCACTGGCGCATGTCGGCCATCAAGCCCCAGGGCTGACCGATCCACGCCGGTCACCGGCCCTGCGGGGTCGGTCGCCGGTCTTTGCGGGCCGCAGTCCCGCGCCTCGCACGCTGCCCAATCGCGCATGTACACCACCGCCTTCCTCGACCTGCCCCACCTGACCAGCGCCGGTGGCACCGTGCGCCTGCCCGGCTCCAAGAGCATTTCCAACCGCGTGCTGCTGCTGGCCGCCTTGAGCACAGGCCACACCGACATCGTGGATCTGCTCGATTCGGACGACACGCAGGTCATGCTCAAGGCGCTGGCCCAACTGGGCTGCCGCATTGAGACGCAGCCCGACGGCGCCCTGCGCGTGCACGGTCTGGGTGGTCAGTTGCCGGTGAAGCAGGCGCCGCTGTTCCTGGGCAACGCCGGCACCGCCATGCGGCCACTCACCGCCGCCCTGGCCCTGCTGGCCAGCGAGCAGGACGGGTGTTTTGAACTCAGCGGCATCGCCCGCATGCACGAACGCCCGATCGGCGACTTGGTGGATGCGCTGCGCCAGCTCGGCTGCCCGGTGGACTGTCTGGGCCAAGAGGGCTATCCGCCCCTGCGCCTGGGCGATGGCGCGGCCCATGCCCTGAAGCTGGACCAGCCGATCCGCGTGCGCGGTGATGTGTCCAGCCAGTTCCTGACCGCCCTGCTGCTGGCGCTGCCCCTGGTGGCCCGGCAGGACGTGGTGATCGACGTGGTCGGCGAACTGATCTCACGCCCCTACATCGAGATCACGCTCAACCTGCTGGCGCGTTTTGGCGTGCAGGTGCAGCGCGACGGCTGGCAGCACTTCACCATCCCCGCCGGCAGCCGCTACACCTCGCCGGGCGTGATCCACGTCGAGGGCGATGCGTCGTCGGCCAGCTACTTCATCGCGCTGGGCGCCCTCGCCGCCACGAACTCCGGCACCGACGGCATCACCATCGAAGGCGTGGGTCTGTCCTCCATCCAGGGCGACATCCGCTTTGTCGAAGCGGCGCGCCTGATGGGCGCCGACGTGTCCGGCGAAGCCAACCGCCTGCACATCCGCCGCGGCGCCTGGCCACTTCGGGCCATCGAGCTGGACTGCAACCACATCCCCGATGCGGCCATGACCCTGGCCGTGATGGCGCTGTACGCCGACGGCACCACCACATTGCGCAACATCGCCAGCTGGCGCGTGAAGGAAACCGACCGCATCGCGGCCATGGCGGCCGAATGCCGCAAGTTCGGCGCGGCGGTCGAAGAAGGCGCGGACTTCATCCGCATCACGCCCCCCACGGCATGGACCACCGGCAGCATCCACACCTACGACGACCACCGCGTCGCCATGTGCTTCTCGCTGGCCGCTTTCAACCCGGCCGGTCTGCCGGTGCGCATCGAAGACCCCAAGTGCGTCGCCAAGACCTTTCCGGATTACTTTGAAACGCTGTTCGAGGTCTGCGAGACCCCGGAAGCGGCCATCCCGGTCATCTGCATCGACGGCCCCACCGCGTCGGGCAAGGGCACGCTGGCCTCGGAAGTGGCGCAGCGCCTGGGCTACCACCTCCTGGACTCCGGCGCCCTGTACCGCGCCACCGCGCTGGCCGCACAGGACGCCGGCATTGATCTGGACGACGAGCCTGCCCTGGCGCGCCTGGCGGCCCAGCTGCCCGTGCGCTTCCAGGACCACCGCGTGTTCCTGGCCGGGCGCGACATCACCGACCCGCTGCGGCTCGAATCCACCGGCGGCATGGCCTCGCGCGTGTCGCAGCACCCCTCGGTGCGGCAGGCACTGCATGCGCTGCAGCTGGGCTTTCGGCGCCTGCCCGGCCTGGTGGCCGACGGGCGCGACATGGGCACCGTCGTGTTCCCGGACGCGCCGCTCAAGGTCTACCTGACCGCCAGCGCCGAGCAGCGCGCCCAGCGCCGGTATAAGCAATTGATTTCAAAGGGAGTTTCTGCTAACATCGACGACCTTTTGGCGGATCTCAAGATGCGCGACCACCGGGACACCACCCGCGCCATCGCCCCCCTGAAACCCGCCGAAGACGCCAAGCTGCTGGACAACTCGGACATGGGCATCGAACCTTCGGTGCAACAGGTTTTGGGCTGGTGGCAAGGCACAACGGTGTTCTCAGGCGACTGAGAACACAACACTGGCCCAGAAGGCCCCGCCGGGTGCTCACCGCCCGCAGGCCCGATGGTTCTTTGACCCAACCCCGCGGTGCCACGCACTGCATTTGAAACGCCGCCCAACCGTCGATCTCCCGTGCAAGCCGCTGCGGCTTGATGCGCCCGACGCTGTGTGGCCTTAGGAAAATTCATGTCTGAATCTTTTGCCGCCCTCTTTGAAGAGTCCCTCAAGCGCGCTGAAATGCGCTCGGGCGAAGTCATCACCGCTGAAGTCGTGCGCATCGAGCACAACCACGTGGTGGTCAACGCTGGTCTGAAGTCGGAAGCCTACGTGCCGCTGGCCGAGTTCAAGAACGACCAGGGCGAACTCGAAGTGCAAGTGGGCGACTTCGTCTCCGTGGCCATCGACTCGGTCGAAAACGGCTTCGGCGACACCCTGCTGTCTCGCGACAAGGCCAAGCGCCTGGCCTCGTGGATGTCCCTGGAAAAGGCCTTGGAATCCGGCGAATTCGTCACCGGCACCACCTCCAGCAAGGTCAAGGGCGGCCTGAAGGTCATGGTCAACGGCATCAGCGCCTTCCTGCCGGGCTCGCTGGTCGACAGCCGTCCGACCAAGGACCTGACCCCGTACGAGAACAAGACCCTGGAATTCAAGGTCATCAAGCTCGATCGCAAGCGCAACAACGTGGTGCTGAGCCGCCGTGCTGTGGTGGAAGCCTCCATGGGCGAAGAGCGCGCCAAGCTGATGGAGACTTTGAAAGAAGGCTCCATCGTTCACGGTGTGGTCAAGAACATCACCGAATACGGTGCGTGCGTGGACCTGGGCGGTATCGACGGCCTGCTGCACATCACCGACATGGCATGGCGCCGCGTCCGTCACCCGAGCGAAGTGGTGACGGCTGGCCAGGAAATCACCGCCAAGATCCTGAAGTTCGACACCGAGAAGCACCGCGTCTCCCTGGGTCTGAAGCAAATGGGCGACGACCCCTGGATGGGCGTGGCTCGCCGCTACCCGCAAGGCACCCGCATGTTCGGCAAGATCACCAACATCGCCGACTACGGCGCGTTCGTGGAACTCGAGCCGGGCATCGAAGGCCTGGTGCACGTCTCCGAAATGGACTGGACCAACAAGAACGTGGCCCCGTCCAAGCTGGTGTCGCTGGGTGACGAAGTTGAAGTCATGGTGCTGGACATCGACGAAGACAAGCGTCGCATCTCCCTGGGCATGAAGCAGTGCCGTGCCAACCCCTGGCACGAGTTCGCCGAGCAGACCAAGCGCGGCGACCGCGTCAAGGGCCCGATCAAGTCGATCACCGACTTCGGCGTGTTCGTGGGTCTGGCTGCCGGTATCGACGGCCTGGTGCACCTGTCCGACCTGTCTTGGAACGAAGCCGGCGAAGCCGCCGTGCGCAACTTCAAGAAGGGCCAGGAAGTCGAAGCGATCGTGCTGGCCATCGACGTCGAGCGCGAGCGCATCTCCCTGGGCATCAAGCAGCTCGACGGCGACCCGTTCACCACCTTCGTGTCGGTCAACGACAAGGGTTCCGTGGTGACCGGCAAGGTCAAGACCGTGGACGCCAAGGGCGCTGAAATCGACCTGGGCGAAGACGTCATCGGCTACCTGCGCGCTTCGGAAATCTCCCGCGACCGCGTGGAAGACGCACGCAACGTGCTCAAGGAAGGCGACGAAGTCAACGCTGTGGTGGTGAACGTGGATCGCAAGACCCGCAACATCCAGCTGTCGATCAAAGCCAAGGACATGGCCGACCAGAACGAAGCCATGGCCAGCCTGAACCAGAACACCGGCAACGCCGGCACCACCAGCCTGGGCGCCCTGCTGCGCGCCAAGCTGGACAACAACAACTGATCTCAGGTCACGCGTTGAGCGCTCGGCGTTGAGCGGATGGGGAGAGCCTCTCTCCCCTCCCGCTTGCGCTGAGTGCCCGACGCACCACGCCCAACCGACATGACCCGCAGCGACCTCGTCGAAGCACTCGCCGGCAAATTCAGCCAGCTCACCCACCGCGATGCGGAGTTCGCCGTCAAGGCGATCCTCGATGCGATGGGCGAAGCCCTGGTCAAAGGGCACCGGATCGAGATCCGTGGCTTTGGCAGTTTTTCGGTGAACCGCCGCTCACCCCGCATCGGGCGCAACCCGCGTTCGGGCGAGAGCGTGATGATTCCGGAAAAGCGCGTTCCCCACTTCAAGCCGGGCAAGGCCCTGCGCGAAGAGGTGGACAAGAAGACCGCCGAGATCCTGGGTCGGGAGCCGAAGAAGTCGGCCTGATCGCTACAATCGTCCCACCACACAGGGGACGATGTGAGATACCTGATGTGGCTGCTCAACGCAGCCATTTTTTTTGCCCTTTTCGCCTTCGCGCTGAACAACCAGGAGCCCGTGACGCTGCACCTGTTCTTTGGCGCCCAGTGGCAGGCACCGCTGGTGCTGGTGCTGCTGTGTGTGTTGGTGATCGGTGTGTTCCTGGGGGTGCTCGTGATGCTGCCGCTGTGGCTGCGCGCGCGCAAAGCTCGCCGACACGCCCCCGCGGCCACCGCCGCGCCCTCCGGTTTCGGCGCCGACGCCACCCTGATGCCCCGACCACCCGACGCTCCCCGACATGGATCTTGACCTGACCTGGCTGCTCTGGGGCCTGCCCCTGGCCTTCGCGGCGGGCTGGTTCGCCTCGCGGTTTGACCTGCGCCAACTGCGCATCCAGAGCCAGCAGGCCCCCAAAGCCTACTTTCGGGGCCTGAACCACCTGCTCAACGAGCAGCAGGACCAGGCCATCGACGCCTTCATCGAAGCCGTGCAGGGCGACCCTGACACCGCCGAGTTGCACTTTGCGCTGGGCAACCTGTTCCGCCGCCGCGGCGACTACGACCGCGCCGTGCGGGTGCACGAACACCTGCTGGCCCGCGCCGACGTCAAAGGTAAGGACCGCGAGCGCGCCCAGCACGCCCTGGCGTTGGACTTCCTCAAGGCCGGTCTGCTGGACCGCGCCGAGGCGGCACTGCACAAGCTCGAAGGCAGCAGCTTCGAAGGCGAGGCACTGCTGGCACTGTTGGCCATTTACGAGCGCTCGCGCGACTGGCCGCAGGCCCGGCGCATCGCCGCGCGGCTGGACGCGGCGCAGCCCGGCAGCTTCGCCACCCGGCTGGCGCACTACCTGTGCGAAGAGGCCGAACAACAGCAGCGCAGCGGCCACACCGAACAGGCCCTGGCTCTGCTGGAGCAGGCCGTACAACAGGCGCCGCAGATGCCGCGCGGCTGGCTCGCACTGTCGGCGCTGAAGGCCCAGGCCGGTCAAGCGCCGGCCGCCCTGGACGCGCTGGTGACCCTGGCCACGCAGGCGCCACAAGGCCTGCCGCTGGCCGCCCGCGCCATGGCCGACCTGGCCCGTCAGACTGGCCGTGAGGCCCAGGTGCTGGCCCTGCTGCAGGCCTGTCACGACCGGGCACCCTCGCTGGACGTCACCGAAGCATTGGCCACCCTGAGCACCGACCCGGGCGCGGTGCGCGCGCGTTACCTGGCGCACCTGGAACGCGAACCCTCGCTGGTGATCGCCACCCAATGGCTGGCCGGCGAAACACTGTCGGAACCCGAGGCGCAGAAGCGGGTGCAGGCCGCGCTGGAACAAGCCAGCGCCCCGCTCAGGCGCTACCGCTGCGCCGCCTGCGGCTTCGAGGCGCGGCAGCACTTCTGGCAATGCCCAGGCTGCCAGGGCTGGGACAGCTACCCGGCCCGCCGCGTCGAAGAGCTCTGACCACGTCCGGCGTTGGACGCCTTCCCCCATGGCCATTGCCTGCCCCTTGCGTCCGTCGGCTGTGCCCCGGCGGGCACCACATGCTTGAGAGGGAACCGGGCGCGATGACGCAGGCACGGACAGGACAGCACGTCGTGGTACTGGGCGCAGGCATGGTGGGGGTCGCTTGCGCGCTTTCGCTGCGCCATCGGGGCATGAACGTCACGGTGCTCGACCCCCTCGGTCCCGGTGCGGCCACCTCACACGGCAATGCGGGCGTGCTGGCGCGCAGCTCCCTCATGCCGTTCAACCATCCCCGGCTGTGGTCGCAGTTGCCAGGGCTGCTGCGAGGACGCAGCGCTGGCTTTCGCTACGCCCCGCTGGCGATGCTGGACCAATGGCGATGGGGACTGGCTTACCTGTCAAACGCGCGAGAACCGGTCTTTCGTGAAACCACCGCCGCACTGGATGCCCTGATCCGCCACTCGGGTGACGTGCACCGCCGGTGGATGGACGCGGCGGGCGTGGCGCACCGGCGCCGCGATGAGGGCTGGCTGTTCCTCTACCGCAGCGCGGCGGGCTTCGAGTCCGGCGCATTCGCACGCGACACCCTGGAACGCTTCGGTGTGGGCACCGCCGTGCTGGAGCGCCACGAACTGCACGACCTGGAGCCCCATCTGCAGCCCATTTTTCGCAAGGCCTTGTGGGTGAAAGACGCCAGCTCGGTGGATAGCCCAGGTGAAGTGGTGCGGGCCTATGCAGATTGGCTGACGCAACAGGGTGGGCGCGTGGTGGTGGCCGAAGCGACCACCTTGAACCGCACGGACACGGGCTGGACCCTGCACACTGACGGCGGGAACACCTTGCACGCAGACCACGTGGTGGTGGCGCTGGGCCCGTGGTCGCGCGAGTTCTTGCGCGCGCAGTTCGGGTGGAGGCTGCCGATGGGCTTTGAGCGCGGCTACCACCGGCACCTGCAACCGGCGCAAGGCGCGGTGCTGAACCGCCCGGTGTACGACACCGCAGCGGGCTATGTGCTGGCGCCGATGGCGCAAGGGTTGCGGCTGACGTCCGGCGTGGAGCTGAATGCACAGCACGCACCACCCCGGACGGGGCAACTCGATGCCGCCGAACGGGCGGCTCGCGAGGCGCTGCCCCTGGGGGATCGCAGCGCCGCACCCGACTGGCTGGGCAGCCGCCCCACCCTGCCCGACTGCCGTCCGATGATCGGCGCGGGCCCCGGCCAACCCGGACTCTGGCTGGCGCTGGGCCACCAGCACATCGGTTTTTCCACCGGGCCGGGCACGGGCGAGTTGCTGGCGCAGCTGATGCTGGGTGAATCCACCACCATCGACCCGCACCCGTTCAGGCCGCAGCGTTTCCTGCGCGCCTGACGCGCAAGGCGCTCACATGTTCCCGGGCAGCCACATCACGATCTGTGGGAACCACCAGAGCAGGCACACCGCCAGCACCATGAGAAAGAAGTACGGCATGCAGACCCGAGCGATCCAGTTGATCTCGCGCCGGGTCATGCCTTGCAGCACGAACAGATTGAAGCCCACCGGTGGCGTGATCTGCGCCATCTCCACCACGATGACGATGAAGATGCCGAACCAGATCAGGTCGATACCAGCAGCTTGCACGGTCGGGATCAGCACGCCCATGGTCAGCACGATCATGGAAATGCCGTCGAGGAAACAGCCCAGCAGGATGAAGAACAGCGCCAACGCGATCAGCAACAGACCCGGCGACAGACCCAGCGACCCCACCCATTCGGCGAGGTGGCGCGGCAGACCGATGTACCCCATGGCCAGGGTGAGGAAGGCCGCACCCGCGAGGATGAGCGCCATCATGCAGTACAGCCGTGTCGCGCCCAGCAGCGCGTCCTTGAAGTTCTGCCAGTTCAACGACTTCTGGTAAGCCGACAGCAGCAGCGAGCCGACGACGCCGATGGCCGCCGCCTCCGTGGCCGTGGCCACACCCACGTAGATGGAGCCGATCACGCCGCCGATCAGCAGCACCACCGGGATCAGTTCGGCCGAGGCACGCAGCTTCTCGGCAAAGCCCATGTGCGCATCGGCTTCAGGGATTTTTTCCGGGTTCAGCAACGACCAGACCATCAGGTACCCGCTGAACAGACCGGCCAGCAACAGACCAGGGATGACGCCCGCCACGAACAGTTTGGCGATGGAGACCTCGGCTGCCACGCCGTAGACGATCATGACGATGGAAGGCGGGATCAGCAGCCCCAGCGTGCTGGCGCCGCCGAGCGAACCGATCACGCGCTCGGGCGGGTAGCCGCGCGCGGTCAGCTCGGGGATGGTCATCTTGCCGATGGTGGCGCAGGTGGCCGCCGACGAACCCGACACCGCCGCAAAGATGGTGCTGCCCAGGATGTTGGTGTGGAGCAGCCGCCCGGGCAGCGCATTGACCCAGGGTGCCAGACCCTTGAACATGTTTTCCGACAGCTTGGTGCGGAACAGGATTTCGCCCATCCAGATGAACAGCGGCAGCGCGGTCAGCGTCCAGCTGCTGGCCGAGCCCCAGATGGTCACGGCCATGGCATCGCCCGCGCTGCGCGACGAGAACAGCTCCATGCCGATCCAGGCCACGCCGGCCAGTGTGAGGCCGATCCAGACACCGCTGCCCAGCAAGGCAAACAGGGTGACGATCAGGAACCCGGTGACGACCATGTCATTCATGATGGGTCTCCTGACCTTGGCTGTGCGAGCGCTGTCCGCGGGCTTCGAGCACCCACTCATCCAACAGCGCGACCAGCAGCATCAGGGTGCCCAGGGCCATCGCCAGCTGCGGGATCCACAGCGGCGTGGCGTCATTGCCGGTCGAAATGTCGTGGAACTCGATCGACTGGAGCACCAGCCGCACCGAGAACCAGGCAAACAAGCCGGCCAGCAGCACCGCCACGCTCAGCGACCACAGCTCCATGCCCTGGCGAGCGCGGCCACCAAGCTTGCCCAGCAACAGCGTGACACGGATGTGTTCGCCGCGTTTAAGGGTGTGGGCCAGCGCGAGGAAGCCCGCCGCCGCCATGCTGTAGCCTGCGTAGGCGTCGGTGCCCGGCAGGTGAAAGGCCAGCTGGCGGCCGAGCACCGACAGCAGCACCATGACCAGCACGCCGATCATGGCCACCGCCGCGAGCCAGGCGCAGCCGTCGTACAAAGCATCGAGTGTGCGTCGCATGGTGCCGGGGTGCCTTATTTGCGGAACGCGTCGACCAGCGCCTGGCCTTCAGGACCGGCTTTGGACAGCCACTCCTTGAGCATGGTGTCGCCCACCTGCTTCATGTCGGCCTTGAGCTGGGCGGGCGCGGGCAGGATCTGCATGCCACCGGCCTTGAGCTTGTCCAGGCTTTCGGTGTTGGCCTTCTTGCTGGCCTCCCAGCCACGCAGCTCGGCGTCGGCCGCCGCCTTGCGCACCGCGTCCTGTGTCGGCTTGTCCAGTTCGTCGAACGCCTTCTTGTTCACCAGCAGGGCGTTCTTGGGCAGCCAGGCCTGGGTGTCGTACCAATACTTGACGTGTTCGTACAGCTTGGCGTCGGCGCCGGTGGAGCCGCTGGACATCATGCTTTCGGTCACGCCGGTGGCAAAGGCCTGGCTGACCTCAGCCGCCTGCACCGTCACTGGTTGCGCACCGACCAGCTCGGCGATGCGGGCGGTGGCCGGGCTGTAGGCGCGCCACTTGATGCCCTTGAGGTCGGCCGCGCTGTTCAGCGGCTTCTTGCTGTAGACGCCTTGCGGTGGCCATGGCACCGAGAACAGCGCCATCATGCCCTGCTCGGCCAGCTTCTTGTCCAGCAGCGGTCGTTGGGCCTTCCACAGCTTGGCGGCCTCGTCGTAGCTGTCGGCCAGGAACGGCAGGCCGTCGGCACCAAAAACCTGCCACTCGTTCTGGTAATTCACCAGCAGGATTTCGCCGGCCTGCGCCTGGCCACCCTGCACCGCACGCTTGATTTCGGGCGCCTTGAACAGCGCCGCGTTGGCGTGCACCGTGATCTTGAGCTTGCCGCCGCTGGCCTTGTCCACGTCGGCAGCAAACTGGCTGATGTTGACGGTGTGGAAGTTGGTCGCCGGGTAGGCGGTGGCCAGGTCCCACTTGGTCTGGGCAAAAGCCGAAGTCGACAGGGTCAGCGCGGCAGCGACCATCGAAAGTTGGAAAGCGCGACGTTTCATGAAAGCTCCAGTGGGTGTGGTGGAACAAATCACCGCAAGCTGGGCCTGCGGGGATCTGGTGATACTGACTGTAGGGTCCATGACGACGAATTGTGCTCGGTGTTTTCCCTTAACGTCAACAAATCGTTAGCAAATCATCACCAAAAAATCTAAACTGCGGCACAACGCAGGAGAGCAAGCATGGCCAAAGCCCCGAAAACCAGCAGCCCCACCGTCACCAAGCCGGTCGCGAGTCCCATCGTCTCGTCGGCGCACCTGGTGTCACCCCAAAGTGCCGAAATGAGCGAATTCGAGTTCGGCCTCATCGTCGCCAGCAACGCCTTTCACCGCTGGGTGGTGCATTGCATGGCCGCGGCCGGCCTCAAGGACCTGATGCCGCTGGACGTGCTGGTGCTGCACCACGTCTCGCACCGCGCGCGCGACAAGCGGCTGTCGGACATTTGCTTCATCATGAACATCGAGGACACCCACGTGGTGAACTACTCCCTCAAGAAGCTGGTGAGCCTGGGCGTGGTGGGCTCCAGCAAATCGGGCAAGGAGGTCACCTACGCCGCCACCGAAGCCGGCAGCGCCACCGTGCAACGCTACCGCGAGATCCGTGAGCAGTGCCTGATCCAGGCGCTGCACGCCGACGACGGGCTCAACAAGGACATTGGCGAGCTCGCGCGCCTGTTGCGTGTGCTCTCTGGCATGTACGACCTGGCGGCGCGTTCCGCTGCTTCGCTGTGAGCACACCCCTGCGCCGCTGCGCGGCTTCCCCCCTGTGTCTCGCCTCCGGTTTGAGGGCGGACGCAGCCAGTGGCCCGGCCAAGCCGGTTCCAAGGCTGCCCTGGAGCGCGCCATGAAACCCCGACTGCTGGCATTGGGCGATAGCGCCTGGACGGTGGAGTTCGGCCAAGCCATCGACGCTGCGATCAACGCGCGCGTCATGGGCCTGGTCGACCGGTTGGCGGCCGCGCGCAGGGACGATCCGTTGCTGGCCCCGGTGACCGATCTGGTGCCCACTTTCCGGTCGCTGACCGTGCATTTCGATCCCTGGACAGCCGACGCCGGGGCACTGGGTCAGCACCTGCTGGCCATGGCACAGGAGGGTGGCCAGACGACCACATCGGGCCGCCAGTGGTGGTTGCCCGTGTGCTTCGACGACGACCTCGCGCCCGATCTGGCGCGCGTCTGCGAACTCAAGCAAATGACCCGCGAAGAGGTGATCCAGCAACTGCTGGGCGCCACCTTGCGCGTCTACATGCTCGGCTTCCAGCCCGGCTTTCCCTACATGGGGGGGCTGCCCCCTGCGCTGGTCACGCCGCGCCTGCCCTCGCCGCGCCAGAAGGTACCGGCGCAGTCGGTCGCCATCGCGCTGGAGATGTGCGCGGTCTACCCCTGGGAAAGCCCCGGGGGCTGGAACCTGATCGGTCGCACACCGGCGGTGCTGTTCGACCTGCGGCACGCCGACCAGCCCGCCATGCTGGCCGCGGGTGACGAGGTGCGCTGGACCGCGGTGGACCGCACCACGCATGACGCGCTGGCGGCCGACCTGGCGCGCGGCCTGCCGCGTGAAACCTTCCTGAAAGCCCCCCCGCCATGAACGGCGTGCTCGACGTCGTGCAGCCGGGCATGGGCGCCACCGTGCAAGACCGCGGCCGCCTCGGCCACCGCCACCAGGGCCTGCCGCTGTCGGGCTGGCTCGACGGCCCGCTGGCGCGGTCGGCCAACGCCCTGGTCGGCAATCCGCCGGAGGACGCGGTGCTGGAGCTGCGGGGCATGGCCACCACTCTGCGCGTCCAGGCCGGACCTGTGCGCGTGGCGCTGGCGGGCCGCATCCAGGCCACCTGCCTGCGCGCCGACGGCCAACGCCAGACACTGAAAGCCTGGCACAGCGCCACCCTTCTCGAAGGCGACGTGCTGCAACTCGGTACCGCCGAGAGCGGTTGCGCCTACCTGGCCGTGGCCGGCGGGCTGCGGATGCCGCCCCAGCTGGGCAGCCGCTCCAGCTACTGGCGCGCCGGCCTTGCCGGCGTCCTGGGCCGTGCCTGGCGACCGGGCGACACGTTGCCGTGCGGCAGCTGGCCGCTGAGCGATCCTCGGGAGTGGCGCAGCCGTTCTCCCTGGACCCCCAGCGAAGGGCCTGTGCGCGTGCTGCTGGGCCCGCAGCAGGATCATTTCCCCTCAGAAGCCATCGCCCGGTTCCTGCAGCAAGACTGGGAGGCCACCGCCGCGCAGGACCGCATGGGCCTGCGGCTGCAAGGAGCGCCGCTGGCGCACACCTCGCCCGGGGCCGCCGACATCGTGTCCGACGGTGTGACGCCCGGCGCCATCCAGGTGCCGGCCAACGGCCAGCCCATCGTGTTGCTGGCCGACGGCCAGACCGTGGGCGGCTACCCCAAGATCGCCACGGTCATCACCGCCGACCTGCCGCGCCTGGCCCACCTGCGCCCGGGCACCCGCGTGCGCTTTGAAGCCGTCACCCCCGAGGCCGCGCACCGCGCCCTGCAAAACGAGCGCGAGCGCTGGCTGCGCTGGCTCGCCACGCGTGAAACCTACCTGCCGCCCGGCACGGTGGACGAAGCCGCGCTGTACGGCAGCAACCTGATCAGCGGCATGCTCGCCACCCACCCTGGAGAGGACACCCCATGACCCCCATCAACCTCAACGCAGACCTCGGCGAAAGCTTCGGTGCCTGGACCATGGGCAGCGATGCGCCGTTGCTGCAGATCATCGACAGCGCCAACATCGCCTGCGGTTTCCACGCAGGCGACCCGGTGGTGATGCGCGAGACCGTGCGGCTGGCCATCGCCAATGGCGTGAGCCTGGGCGCGCACCCCGCCTTCCCCGATCTGCAGGGCTTTGGCCGGCGGGTGATGCAGCTCTCGCCCAAAGAGCTGGAAGCCACCATCCTCTACCAGGTCGGCGCGCTGCAGGCCATGGCCGCGGCCGAAGGCGGGCGTGTCAGCCACGTCAAGCCGCACGGCGCGCTGAACAACATGGCCTGTGCCGACGCGGCGATGGCCGCCACCGTGGCGCGCGCCATCAAGGCGCTGGACCCCGACCTGATCCTGCTGGCACCCGCCCTTTCGGCGCTGGAACGCGCGGGCGAAGCGGCCGGTCTGAGGGTGGCCCGCGAGGTGTTCGCCGACCGGACCTACCAGGCCGACGGCCAGCTCACGCCGCGTTCGCAGCCGGGCTCGGTGCTGCACGACGCCGCCGACTGCGTGCGGCACGTGCAGCGCATGCTGGACGCGGGCGGCATCGTCACCGCCGACGGCCAGCGCCTGCCCACGCCCATCCACAGCATTTGTGTGCACGGCGACGGGCCCGGCGCCGTGGCGGCCGCGCAGGCGATCCGCAGCGCGCTGGAAGCGGCCGGCCACCGGCTGGCGGGGCTGCCGGACCTGGTCTGAACCGGCCCCGGGCGGCGACCACCGGCTCGGTATCATCGAACCCGAGGTCCGCACTCTGGCGGCCCCCCTGTTCGAAGGAAATCCGTGTTCAAGAATGTGACGATCTACCGCATCGCGCCCGGCTGGGAAGCGACGCTGGAGTCGATGGAGGCCGCGCTGGACGCGGCGCGTTTCGTGCCCTGCGGCGCCTCGCAGGACAAGTCGGTCGGCTGGGCCGAACCGCGCGGTGAAGAGCATGGCCCGCTGGTCGAATCCGTGGCCGGCCAGCGCATCCTCAAGCTGGTCATCGAGACCAAGGCCGTGCCCGGCAGCGTGGTCAAGGAAAAGGCGCAGGAAGCGGCCGACCACATCGAAGCCACCACCGGCCGCAAGCCCGGGAAGAAAGAAACCAAAGAGCTGCGCGAAGACGCGCTGCAGGCCCTGTTGCCGCAGGCCTTTCCGCGCCGCGGCAGCGTGTGGGTCTGGTTCGACCTGGCAAACGGTCTGCTGGTCACCGACGCCGGCAGCCAGGGCAAGAACGACGAAGTGGTGACCGCGCTGGTGCGCGCTTTCGACGGCCTGGCCGTCACGCTGCTGCAGACCGCCATGACGCCGCAGACCGCCATGACGCAATGGCTGGCGACCACCGAGCCCGAAAACGACTGGCCGGCGGGCTTCAACGTCGAACGCGAGTGCGAACTCAAGTCGGCCGACGAAGAAAAATCCGCCGTCAAGTTCACCCGCCACCACCTGCTGACCGACGAGGTGCGCAAACACCTGGCCGAAGGCAAGCTGCCCACGCGGCTGGCGATGAGCTGGGAAGGCCGTATCGGCTTCACGCTCACCGAATCGATGCAGCTGAAAAAGCTGGCCTTCCTGGAAGGCGTGTTCGACGACCGGCCCAATGGCGACGAGAGCGGCTTCGACACCGATGTGGCCCTGGCCACCGGCGAACTGTCGAAACTGATCCCGGCCGTGATCGACGCGCTCGGCGGCGAGATCGAACCCGGTGCGGCACTGCCGGGCGCCGAACCCGTGAGACCGCCCGCCAAGCCCAAGCAGGAAGCGGTCACCGCCGTCGGCGACGGCGACGCTCCCTTCTGATCGACCACCGCACGCCTGAACCATGCTGCACGTCATCGCCATCAGCCTGGGCGCCAGCGTCGGCGCGCTCTCGCGCTGGCAGCTGAGCCTGTGGCTCAACCAGGGCCATGCCGTGCTGCCCTGGGGCACGCTGGCGGCCAACTGGGCCGGCGCCTGGCTGGTGGGGGTCGCGGTGGTGTTCTTCCAGAGCCAGACGCAGCTGGACCCGGCCTGGCGGCTGGCGCTGGTCACGGGTTTCCTGGGCGCACTCACCACCTTCTCCACCTTCTCGGCCGAGGTGGTGGGCATGCTGCAGCACGGCCGCTACCTGCTGGCGGTCGGCACAGCCGGCCTGCACCTGCTGGGTTCGCTGGCGCTCACGCTGCTGGGCATGAAGATGGCCGGTGCCTGGTTCGGCCCGGCGGCCTGATCCCGCGAACGCCGTTCAGCCCTTGAGCACGGCGCCCGCGCCGTCGCGCACCTGCAAGTCGATGGCGATGCCCTGGCGCACGCTCATGGACACGGTGCAGAACTCTTCAAATTGCGCGAGCACGCGGTCCAGGTGCTCGATCTCGCCCGCGGTCTTGCCCAGTTCCAGCTGCACATGGATGCGCTGGATGCGCAGGCGTTTGTCCGCGTTGCGGCCCATTTCGGGTGTGGCGGTGGCGATGAGGGCGCCCGGGTCCTGCTTGAATTTCTGCAGTGCAAACAGCAGGCTGGCGCTCAAGCAGTTGGCCACAGCGGCCAGCAGCATGTGGTCGGGCGCGGGGCCGGTACCCTGGCCCAGCGGCGCGGGTTCATCGGCCAGCAGCTGGGGCAAGGCCTCTCCGAAATCGACCAGAAACTGGTAGCCCGACTGGCGGGTGATGGTGACGCTGGCGTTTTCGCTCATGGCGGTTCCTTTCGGTGGGCGGGCAACAGAACGCCATCGTACCCACCTCCCGGGGGTATCCGCCACCGGACCGCTCAGCCCCCGCCGCGCTGCAGGCTCAGATCGAACGGTTTCATGAAGGCCTTGCGCTGATCGGCGTCCAGCCCTTCAAACGCGAAACGCACCAGCAGGCGCTGCATGCGCAGCAGCGCGATCCGGCGTTCGGGCAGGGGTTGCCAGTCCAGCGTCAAGCGCCCCGCGCCGATTTGCACGGTGATCGTCGATCCCTGGCGTTGCCAGGGGTGAGCGCCGATGGCACGCGGCATCCAGCCCAGCCACTCGGGCTCGCTGCAGCCCATGTCGCGCTCGAAGCGCTCGGGATAGTCGGCCTGCACGCGCCGCCCTCAACCGCCTGCGATGGGCGGCCAGATGGCCAGCACATCGCCTTCGCTGAGGGGTGCGCTCAGCCGCTGTTCGGGCGCGATGTACTTGCCGTTGACCAGCACCAGGTGCACGAGCTTCGGCGGCAGACCGAAGGGCTCGATGATCTTGCTGATCGGGGCGTCCGGGGCCACGTCCAGCTCGATCTGGTTGCTGCGCCGCGCGTCGGGCGGCAGGTAATCGGTCAGCGTGGCAAACAGCTTGAAGGTGATCTTCATGCCCGCATCATCCCCTGCGCCGGTCGTCGGCCGCACCGCTCCAGTGGCCTTGGCCCTGTGCCGCGGACAGGTAAGCGTCCATCAGCTTGGTCGGGTCGGCCATCAGCCGGTCCTTCCACTCGCCCAGCTTCACCTGCCCCTCGACCAGGCCGCGCATCACGCCCACGTGGTCGGTCCAGCCCACGCTGTTGCAGCCCACCATCTGGTCGCCCTTGAACTGCAGGCTCAGGTGCTTGTGGTTGGCCTTGTCGGTCAGCTCCACATGCTCGCCGCCGGGCAGGCCTTCCCAGTTGCCGAAGCTGCTGGAGATCAGGCCCAGGGTGTCGAGCACGTTGATCTGCGTCACGCCTTTGAGTTCGGCGGTCTGGCCGACCATGTTGAGCGCCGCCACGCGCGCCTGTTCGGCAGCGTTGGGCTGGATGGCGCTGACGATGGTCTTGCCGCTGACCTTGTCGAAGGCTTCGGCGCAGTCACCCGCAGCGTAAATGCCCGGTACGTTGGTCTGCAGGTGCTCGTCGGTCAGCACGCCGACCAGGCAGCGCACGCCGGAGTTTTCCAGGAACCCGATGTTGGGTTTGACGCCGGTGGCGCTGATGACCAGATCCGCCTCGAGCTGCTGGCCGGTGGACAGGCGCACGCTCATCTGGCCGCTGGGCATGGCGCTCTGGCCGATGCCCACCGCCTCGGCGATCTTGCCCAGCAGGCCTTTTTCAGCGCCGGTGCCGCGTTCGATGGCTTCGACCCGGGCGCCGGTGTAGACCTTCACGCCTTTGGTTTCGCACCAGTCCTAGATCATGCCGCCGGCCGTGGCGCCCATCATGCGCGGCACCATACGGTCGCCCATCTCCACGACGGAGAGTTCGACGCCGCGCTGCTGCAGTGCTTCCATGATGATGCAGCCGATGAAGCCGGCGCCCATCTGCAGCACCTTGGCGCCGGGCTGGGCGAGGTTGGCGATGGCGCGCGCGTCGGCCAGCGTCCAGCAGCTGTGCACGCCCGGGCCGCTGATGCCGGGGATCGGCGGCGTCGCGGGCGAGGAGCCGGTGGCGATCAACAGCTTGTCAAAACCGATGGTGTTGCCGTCGCTCAGTTCGATGGTCCGCTTGGCCGAGTCGAGCACCTTGGCGCGCACGCCGCGCAACACCTTGACGTTGAGCTTCTCGAAGTGCCC